>SMWH01000044.1 GCA_004357005.1 Gammaproteobacteria bacterium | reverse complement strand
CTGGAAGAAATGGACTCCATCCGTGAGCAGCTCGAAGAATTAGAAAGCACCAACCGCGGAATCGTTCCGTTGATGCTGCGGATGGTCGATGTCCTGGAACAGTCGATCCGTCTCGACATGCCGTTCCGGCTCCAGAGCCGGCTCGATCGCGTCGCCAACCTGCGCGACATGATGGACCGCGCGGACGTGACGACGTCGGAGAAATACCGTCGGACGATGGACGCCTACCAGACCGAAATGGCTTATGGGCGGACCATGAACAGCTACCGTGACCAGTTGCCGGGTGATGCGGAGGAACGCGACGTGGATTTCCTGCAGGTCGGGCGGATCGCGCTGGTGTACCTGACCCTGGATGGCGACGAGTCGGGCTGGTTCAACCCGGGCACGCGTCAGTGGGAAGTGCTCGACAGCGGTTATAACAATTCCGTTCGGCAGGCGCTGCGTGTTGCGCGACGGCAGGCTGCCCCCGAACTTCTGAAACTTCCCATTGCCGCGCCGGAGCGTCTCCAATGAACAAAATAAAGTACGCACTTTTGTTTGTGCTGCTGTGGCTTGTTGTTGTGTGCGGGGGCATCGCCGTGGCGCAGGATTCGGATGCGCCGGCGCCACCTCCCATCCCGGTCAACATCCAGACGCTTGACCAGCTTCTTAAGGAGGTTCAGCGGTCCATTACGATCGAAGGCAAGATCGATCAGGACCGGGAACGCGTGTTCACAAGGAATCGGAATGATCAGCAACGCTTGCTCACGGACCAGCGCAACGCGCGCATCCGCCAGGAGCAGCGCAGCGATCGCCTGAAGGACCAATACGACACAAACGAAGCGGCTCTGGCCGACCTGAGCGAATTGCTCCGGGAGCGCATGGGCAACCTGGGTGAGATGTTCGGTGTGGTGCGCCAGGTTGCGGGCGACACCAGGGGCACTCTCGAGAACTCCCTGACCAGTTCCCAGGTTTCGGGCGATCGCCTCGATTTCCTGGCGGATCTGGCTCAACGCAAGGCGTTGCCCACCATCCCGGAACTGGAAGCCCTGTGGTACGAGATTCAGCGGGAAATCGTGGAATCCGGCCGGGTGGTTACCTATGAAGCGCCGGTGCGCGAGCCCGGTGGCGAAATGACGCCTGCCCGCACCGTGACCCGCGTGGGCGTGTTCAACGCCGTATCCGACGGTGAATTCCTGGTCTGGGACGCCCTTTCCGCCAACCCCTCGCTGGCCGAACTCAAGCGTCAGCCGGCGCGTCGCTACCGGGGCATGGCCAGCGATCTGGAAGACGCCGAGCCGGGAACCTTTGAATCCATGGCCATCGACCCGACCCGCGGCGTGTTGCTGTCGAGGGTGGTGGAAGCCCCGACGCTCGGCGAACGCATCGACCAGGGCGGTCTGATCGGTTATGTGATCATCGTGATCGGTCTGATCGGCCTGGCGCTGGCGATGTATCGCTGGATGCGCCTGTCCGTCGCCAGCCGCGGCATCAAGCGTCAGCTCAAGGCCGATGCGCCCGATGCCGACAATCCGCTGGGCCGCGTCATGATGGTGTATACGGAAAACCCCCAGGCAGACCTCGATACCCTCGAACTCAAGCTGGACGAGGTCATCCTCAAGGAAACCGCGCCGCTGGAGAAGGGTCTAAGTACCTTGAAGACGATGTACGTGGTGGCGCCCCTGATGGGCCTGCTGGGTACGGTGACTGGCATGATCGAGACCTTCCAGATGATCACGCTGTTTGGTACCGGCGATCCAAAGACGATGGCCGGCGGCATTTCCATGGCCCTGGTCACCACGGTGCTGGGTCTGACGGTGGCCATTCCGCTGACCTTCCTGCACAGCCTGCTGTATTCCCGGGCCCAGGAACTGATCCGGATACTGGAAGAGCAAAGCGCCGGGATCGTGGCCATGATCGCGGAACGACGCTGATCGAGCGGATAGGGATATGGAATTTTTCTCAGAAGCCGTTATTGCACTGCAGCGTTTCTTCGACATGGGCGGCCCCGTGTTGTACGCGATTTTCTTCGTGCTGTTGCTCATGTGGGGCTTCATCCTGGAACGGCTCTGGTACCTGCGTTCGGTGTTCCCGGGCGAGGTCCGGAGCGTTATCGAGGTCTGGGACCGTCGCAAGGACACCACGTCCTGGTACGCTGGCCGTATCCGTGAAGCCATGATTTCGGACGTGAACCAGAACCTCCACCGAAACATGTTGTTGATCAAGACGCTGATCGCCCTGTGCCCGTTGCTTGGATTGCTCGGGACGGTGACGGGAATGATCAGCGTGTTTGACGTCATGGCGATAGCGGGCACCAGCAATGCGCGGGCCATGGCCGGTGGTGTGTCCCGGGCGACTGTGCCGACCATGAGCGGCATGGTGGCAGCCCTGTCGGGCATGTACTTTACCGTGCGGTTGCAGCAGCGTGCCGACGTGGAAACCGAGAAGCTGGCAGACGCGCTCCAGCACCATTGATCCGGAGAGATAAAATCAGATGATTCGCAGACATCGAACACCAGACGAGGCCGAAATCAACATCACGCCCATGTTGGACATCGTGTTCATCATGCTGATTTTCTTCATCGTAACGACTTCCTTCGTCAAGGAAACGGGCATCGATGTTTCCCGGCCGACGGCCAATACGGCAAAGAAGCAGAAGGGCAGCATCCTTATTGGCATCAAGGACAACGGCGAGATCTGGATGGAGAAACGCCAGATCGAGTTGCGGGCCGTGCGCGCCAACGTGGAGCGCGCGCACGCTGAAAACCCGGAAGGCAGTGTTGTGATCGTGGCTGACCGGGCCTCCGAAACCGGCATCCTTGTGGAAGTGATGGATCAGGTCAAACTGGCAGGAGTCGAGTCGATTTCGATCGCCGCACAGGCCCCGAGGTAACCGTCATGCAAGCAGTCCTGGCAAGCAATCCCCGTTCACGACTCCTGGTGTCCATGGGTGCCGGCTTTGTGGTCACGGTGGGCCTGTTCTTCTTCATGTACTTCCTGATCGCGAATCCGGGGGGCAACATGGACGATTCGGGCCCGACTGTTTCCATCACATTCGAGCAGATCAATCTCGACGACGACATGAGGGTGAAGGAGCGGCAGATTCCCAAGAAACCTCCGCCGCCCAAGGAGCCGCCCCCACCGCCGAAGATGCAGGTGCAGGACATAACGCCCACGCCGATGCCCATACCAATGAATCTGAATCTGTCTCTGTCCTACTCGGGCACCGGGCCGTACCTGGGCCCGATGGGCATAGACCGCAACGCAGACGGCGATGTGATTCCGCTGGTGCGGATCCAGCCCATCTATCCCCGCAAGGCGGCGATGGATCGTCTGGAAGGGTGGGTGGAAATCGGGTTCACGATTACGGAAACCGGCAGCGTGACCGGTGTGAAAGTACTAGGCTACTCGGACCGGGTTTTCGTGCGCCCCGCCGTGCGCTCGATCCTCAAATGGAAATTCAAACCCCGGATCGAAGACGGCCAGGCCCTTACCCGACGAGCCACGCAGATCATGGAATTCAAACTGCTGGACGACTGATTCGGGCGCTGCTGCGCTGGCATTTTCGGCCCACGGCCGAAAATCGTGAACCCCGGCGGCTGAGAGTCGTCGGAGTAGTTGAATTCAGGTTTTCCGACGCCGGTGGGCGGGAGAGGAAAAATGACAAGACGTATATCTCGAAGCTTTCTACTGGTTTGTCTCGTCTTTGCGCTGGGCGCCTCGTTCGTGTTCCTGACCGACGCAGCGGCCCAGAGCCGTGCCGGCGTCGCTGGCAAGAGCAAGTTCGCAAAAAACAAGGACAGGCAGTCCGCGCCGAAGAGAGACTCGGAGAACTACCTGACCGATCGCAAGGTGGCAGCGCAGGGTCTGCGCGAGCGCACTCACAAGCGCCTGACCCGCGTGCACCAACTGATCGGCGAGGAGAAATACGACGAGGCCATGGCGACCGCCCAACCATTGCTGGACGGGACCAAGGGCTTGCCCTATGAGTACGCGGTGGTGTTGCAAACCATCGGGCATATCCATGCCGCTCAGGGTGACTATGCCCGGTCCATCGACGTCTTCAAGGAAGCGGTGGCCATGGACGTGCTGCCCAATCATTCGCACTTCCAGTTGATGCTTGTGATCGCCCAACTGTACATTGTCACCGATCGCTTCAGGGAAGGCCTCGGGTACCTTGATGTCTATTTCAGCGCACTGATCAAAGCGCCGCCCAACGCCTGGGAATTGAAAGCCATCGCTCACGCGCAACTGGAAGAACTCCGCCCCGCGATTGACGCCATCAAGATGGCCATTGCGCTTTCCAACAAACCGAAGGAGAACTGGTACCAGTTGTTGCTGGGGCTGCACTACCAGCTCAAGGAATACCCGGAAGCCGCCGCGACTCTGGAGACACTGATCGCCGGCTGGCCCAAGAAGAAGGACTACTGGGTGCAGTTGTCCGGTCTCTATGTTGAACTCAAGAAAGACAAACGCGCTTTGGCAGTCCTGGTCCTGGCCCACACGGAAGGACTGCTCGACAAGGAAAAGGAATGGCTCTCGCTGGCGAATCTTTATATGTACAAGGACGTCCCCTTTAGCGCGGCAGAGGTGGTGGCGCAGGGTCTCGATATCGGCATGATCGAACCGACCAAGAAAAACTTCGAGTTGCTGGGCAACGCCTGGTATCAGGCCCAGGAACTGGATCTTGCCATCGAAGCGTACCAGGAAGCCGCGGAGCTCTGGGACGAAGACGGCAAGATGGATCTGCAGGCGGCCTACCTGCTGGTCGAGCAGGAACGGTGGGCGGAAGCCGAGGGGTCGTTGGCCGCCGCGTTGCGCAAGGGCGATCTCAGGGATATGGGTAATGTTTATGTGCTCATGGGTATGACCTATTTCGAGCTCGACCGGAACTCCGACGCCAAACGGGCCTTCCGGGAAGCTCGCAAGTTTTCCAAGGCCGAGGCCGCGGCCCGGGAGTGGTTGAAGCACATCGAAGACCGGGAAGCCAAGGCCGCCCAGCAGCTGAGCATGGCGAACTGAGTGCGCCCCCCCCGGCTACTGTCGACGGCCCGCCGTGCGCGGGCCGTTTGCGTACCAGCAAGCCGGAAACCCCAATGGTCGATAATCCGTCCCGATGGTGGAGCCGAGTCGGCTGAGTACAGCCCACATGAACCCGCGGATACTCGATAATCGATTCCGTTGACCAAGCAACCCCCATACTCGCGCGCCGACGAGGAGCTTGTGGACGCTTTTCTGGATGTCTTGTGGATGGAGCGCGGGTTGTCCCGGAACACCCTCGATGCTTATCGCGGAGATATCCTGACGCTGGCCCGGTGGCAGGCGCGTCAGGGGAACGACCTGCTCGATGTGGGCCGGGATACGCTTCTGGCCTACATGGCTGCGCGTCTCAAGGAAGGCCAGAATGCGCGCTCCACGGCGCGCATGCTCTCCAGCCTGCGTCATTTCTATCGTCATGTGTTGCGTACCGGGCGTATCGATAGCGATCCCACCGCGCTCATCGATACGCCGCGGCTGGGGCGCACCTTGCCCCACTCGCTCACCGAGGACGAAGTAGAGCGGTTGCTGGATGCGCCGGACCCCTCCGTGCCCCTGGGGATGCGCGATCGGACCATGCTGGAAGTTCTTTATGCGGCGGGGCTGAGGGTGTCGGAGCTGGTCAATCTGGATCTGGCCCAGGTGAATCAGCAACAGGGCGTGGTGCGGATCACCG
>SMWH01000043.1 GCA_004357005.1 Gammaproteobacteria bacterium | reverse complement strand
GGCCGATATCGATCCGCCGGCCAATGTCCCCCGGCATCAGGTTTTGCTGGACACCATTCATTTTCATCCCCGTACTGCCGTGGAGCAGACGGCTTTCGATGATGCCTCCTTCCAGGGGATCAGCAGCCAGTATGGTCTGGAGTACACGAATCTGGAGGTGTCGGTTCCGGAGATGTATCGCCTGCTGACGCCGGGAGGTGTCGCGTGCTTCGTGGTGCACCACGCGGAGTCCGTGGTGGTTCACACGGCCCGGGTTGAGCAGGCGGATGCCCGGACGCTGGTGGAAACCGACCTGTTTGGTCGTGCCCGGGAGCTCATGGAACATGTGGCTCGTGCCCGGACCCCGGAAGAACGCCGCTTGCTGGCCACGGATCCCGAGGCCGAGAAGCGCCGAAGCGCCTTCAACACGGCCGCAGCGAAGGCTCAGGCGGCCATGGAAACCAGCGCTGAGCCGGAGTTCCTGGCCACCGCCCTGGGCTACGTGGCCGAGGCGTGGAAAACCCTGCAGAGCGGCCAGGGTGAAACGGCCTTGAGCCAGTTGGCCCAGAGCCGCCAACGCATTGAATCCAATGTAGAAAGACTCGAAGACCTGCTGGAGGTTGCCCGGACGCGGACAGCCATCGAGGGGATCTGTGATCTCATGAAACAGACTGGTTTCGATCTGGTTTCCGTGGAGGAGATTCGTCACGATGCCGAACGCCTCATGGGCTGGAAAGTCACCGGACGCCGACCCGCCTGAGTCCCGTTCCCGGGTGTTGTCTTTGAGCAACAATCTCGTCGGCCAGGGTCCCGGGGGCCCTTTCCGGGGCTCTCTGCCCGGCGCCCGAAAATCTCCTAACTTGTTGAACGAAAAAGAAAAATAGCCCGTCCCGGAGTCGGGTTGCGGCCGGTCAAGGAAAGGCGCCACACAAGTAGCCTGCAGGCAACGAAGCTGCTACTATTCGACTGCCCCGGAAGGGCGGGTGTCGGCGCGCGCGCGTTTGCACACGTCTCAATCCGGGACTGACCCGATAATCCGAGTCGGTTTGTCCTAGGCCAACCGACGTTAATAATCGAGGTAGCAAACCAAAATATGAATAACCGAAACCAACTCTATAGCGCGATACGCCGTGCTCTCGCGGCAGGCGTTGTGGCGAGCGTCGCCTCGCCCTTCGTCTACGCAGCCGAGGGAGACGATACGTATGAGGGCGATAGGTTTACCGTTACGGGTTCTCGAATCCTTCGCACGGAAGTGGAAGGCGCGAACCCGGTTACGATCATCACACGTGAGGACCTGGATGCCTCCGGTGAGATCTCAGTAGCGGATGTCCTTCGTCAGACTACGTTCAACTCCTTTGGTTCATTCCGTGAGGCTTCCGGTTTTACGGCACAGTCGCAGGCTTCCATCAGTCTGCGTGGTGTCGGCTCTTCTCGTACGCTGGTACTGCTGGATGGCCGCCGCATGGCGGGCTCCGGTAACCGTGCTGGTGGCGGGATCCAGAACCTGAACATCATCCCGTTCGCAGCCGTTGAGAGAATCGAGATTCTCCGTGACGGCGCGTCCGCGGTGTACGGTTCTGACGCCATCGGTGGTGTTGTCAACATCATCATGCGTAAGGACTATGAAGGTCTGCATTTTGCCGTCCAAATCGATAAGCCCACGCAGGACGGTGGTGAAGCGAACAGCGGCCAGATCGTGATGGGCGTGACCTCCGGTCGCGGCAACATCACGATCGCGGTGGACCATCAGGAAAGAAAGATCATTTTTGACAATGATCGTCCCTTCTCCTCGGTGGGTCTGTCGGCCTTTGGCTTCCCGGGCTCTTTTGCCCGTGTGTCCACGGGTGGCACCTTCAACATCATCGCCGGCGACCCCGACACGGGTTTGACCTTCTCGTCTGATCCGCGTTGCCCGGCATTGCTGAACAGCCCGGGGCCTTTCCCGAACTCGCAGTTCAATACGTCCAACGGCATTTGTAACTTCAACTTTGCCGCTATTTCCGCCTCGGCTGCGTCACTGCGTCGCGACTCACTGTTCGTCAACACGAACTATGAGTTGTCTGACACGGTGAACTTCTTCGCGCGGTTCATCAGCACCAACAACAAATCCTTTGGCCGTTATGCGCCGGCGCCGTTCACGGCTCCGTTTGTATCATTGGCCGCCACCAACCCGAATAACCCGACGGCGGGTGAAGCGGGCGGCCCCTATGATCTGACGGTTCTGTTCCGGACGGTTCCGATCGGTCCTCGTGACTCGACGGCCTATGACACATTGTTTGACGTGCTGGTCGGTCTCGACGGTACCTTCGACTGGTTCGGCGGTTTTGACTGGGAGTTCGCGCTGCAGCACAGCCGCACCCAGATCTTCACGCCGGGCGAGAACTACGGTATCCGCGAGTTCCTGCAAAACGCAGTGGATGACGGAAGCCTGGATCTGTTCCATGGCGTCCCGAACCCCAATGCGCTGAACAACATCCGTCACACGATCTTCCAGTTCGCCGAGAACCGTCAATTTGGTGGCGACATCACGGTTAACTGGGATCTGATACAGACCAATTCCGGTCCGTGGCCGATCGCTGTGGGTTTTGAGTACATGGACGAGCGTTTCACGCTCTCCAACGATGCTCAGTCCGACGCACTGAACGTGTTCGGTACGGCCGGCGGCAGCGCCCGCGGTGAACGGGCCCGTTACGCCATGTTCGGTGAGTTGCTGATTCCGCTTGGTTCGATGTTCGAAGTCACGACGGCCCTTCGTTGGGACCATTACAACGACTTCGGTGATTCGATCAATCCGAAGGTCAGCGCGGCTTTCCGTCCGTCTGACAGCTGGTTGCTCCGTGGTAGCTATGGTAAGGGCTTCCGCGCTCCGGATCTCTCGATCCTGAACGCGACCCAGGCCCAGAGTTTCCCGGGCGCCGTGGACAGCCTCGGCTGCTTCATGTCCGGCCAGTCTAGTGTTGACCCCGGCTCGTTGCCGCCCACGCATCCTTGCGTGACGCAGCAGTACGAGACTCTGTTCGGTGGCAACCCCGACCTCGGGCCGGAAGAGTCCGAGCAGTGGAATCTGGGTGTTGTCTGGAGCCCGACCGAGAACATCAGTATCGGTCTGGACTACTACAGCATTGAGTTGACCAACCAGATCGCCAACGTCAGCTCCCAGCAGGTGCTGAACAACGAGTTGCTGGCCTTCCAGATCGGGCGTCCTTTGAACCCGACCACGGAAGGTTCGGTCACCCGTGGTGGCAACGGCAGGATCCTGTTGATCAACGCCCCGGCCCTGAACCTTTCCGGGTTCAAGACCTCCGGCGTGGATCTTGACTTCAGCTGGAACTTCGAAGTGGGTAACACCGGCGATTGGCGTTGGTGGGTGCTGGGTTCGCATGTCGAGAAGTTCGAGGTTGAGCCGCTTGCCGGCGTCGGTTTCCAGGAAATCGGTGGTCTGCTTGGCGTACCCGAGAACCGCCTCAATACCGGTATCGACTGGTCGCGTGGCAACTGGAGCGGTGCTCTCCAGATGAACTGGATTGACTCCACCTCAGAAACCGCGTCAGCCGGCCTGCCGGAGATTGGCCATATCGCAAGCTGGACGACCTGGGATATCCAGCTTGGTTATGCCTTTGGTTGGGACGGCAAGCTCACTTTGGGTATCCGCAACGTGGATGATCGGGATCCCCCGGTCAGCAACGCCTTCGGTCATCCGAGGTGGTCGTTCTTCAACTACGACATCTTCGGCCGCGTGCCGTACATCCGTTACGAACAGGATCTGTAACGGAAGGAAAGATACAAGCAAGGATGCTGTAAACGAGTGGCCCGCCCTGTGCGGGCCACTTTTTTTGTGCCACCCTGTTGGCCGAGAATGGTGAACGCATTCGAACAGGCCATGACCCTGCACCAGCAGGGGCAACTGGAAAAGGCCGAGGCACTATACCGGCAGTTGCTGGATGCTGATGCCAGTGACGCCAATGCCCTGCATTTTCTGGGGCTTTTGTGTCATCAGTGTGGGCGGGATACGGAAGCCCTGGATCTGTTGGACAGGGCTCGGCAGCTGGTCCCCGACTATCCGGACACCTGGGCCGTCATGGCCCTGTGCCACAAGACGCTGGGCCGGGTAGACGACGGTATCGCCGCTTGCGAAGAAGCCCTCGACCGAAACCGGCGTCACCCCATGGCACTGAACCTGCGCGGGTATTTCGCTCACCTGCGCGGCGAGTGGTCGCAGGCCATCGGGTTCTATCACCGCGCCATCCAGGCCGATCCGCGTCACGCGGACGCCATCCACAACCTGGGGATCACCTTGCACTACATGGGACAGCCCGATCGGGCCGCCCAGTGCTATCAGCGCGCCCTTGCCCTGAATCCGGATTCGGCGCAACTGCACTACAACCTGGCGTTGGCGCAGCAAGTGCTTGGACAGCACGCCGACAGCAAGGCCAGTCTCAGGCGGGCGCTGGAACTGGAACCTGACCACGTGGAGGCCTTCTACCGCCTCGGTTACCTCAAGCGCCTGACCTGTGACTGGGATGCCCTCGATGATTACACCCGCAAGCTCGATCATCGGCTCCGTGAATACCTGGAGGGCGGCGGTAACGAGCCCCTGTCGCCCTATGTGGCCAACCTGTTCGAGATCGATCCGGATACCCACAGGGGGGTGGCCAGGCGCTATGGTGAACTGATCGAGCAAACCGCCCGGGGTGTCTCCGTGGAGATGGGAACCGCGCCCGCCAAAGATCGTTTGCGTGTGGGCTATCTGTCACCGGATCTGGGTCGCCACGCCATCGGCATGCTGGTGAGGGACCTGTTTGGCGCCCACGACCGGGACAACTTCGAGATCTTTGCCTATTCGCTGTGCGACGATGCGCACCCGAACCTGGCCCATGTACGCGCCACCAGCGATGTGTTCCGGGATCTGTCCGGCGCGTCCTGGGCCCAGGCCGCGAAAACGATTGCTGATGACGGTATCAACATCCTGGTGGATCTGGCCGGCTACACCCAGAGTTCGCGTCCCGAGATCCTTGCGATGCGACCGGCACCCATACAGGTCTCCTGGCTGGGATATCTGAACACCATGGGTGCGTCGTTTATCGATTACATCGTGGCCGACGGAATAGTGATTCCCCCCGATGATGACGCGCTGTATGACGAAGCCGTGATCCGGCTGCCACCCAGCTTTCTGTTGGGGTCGCCGGTGGAGCCGGCGGCGGACGTCCCCTCGCGGGCTGATCTGGGTCTGCCGGAGGAGGGCGTCGTGTATTCCAGTTTCAACAATGGCTACAAACTCGACCCCGCGCTCTTCGATGTGTGGATGGAGGTGCTGGCATCGGTGGATGACAGCGTTCTGTGGATCTACGCCGGGGCTGCTGCTGTTGAAAACCTGCGAGCCGAGGTTGCTGCGCGGGGTATGCATGGTCAACGGCTGGTTTTCGCCGAGGGTATCCGGCTGGAGGATCACCTGGCACGGCAGGTTCACGCGGATGTGTTTCTGGACGCTTTCCAGTACAGCGCCGGCGCCACGGGCGTTGCGGCGCTCATGGCCGGTGTGCCCCTGTTGACCCTGTATGGCGACAGAATGCTCTCTCGCATGGGCGCATCGCTGAACCATGCGATGGGGATGAGCGAACTGGTTTGCACGGACCGTGAGCGCTACCGGGAAACGGCGGTGCGTATCGGTACCGACGCCGCTTACCGGCGCGAACTGCGCGAGCGCATGGGCGCTGCCCGGAAAAACAGCAGCTTGTTTCAGCCCCGGCGTTTTGCCCGGCGGCTGGAGCAGGCCTACCGGGTTGTCTGGGCACGTCATGAAGCCGGGGAGAAACCCGGTTCTGTCGATATCAGCGAAGAGTGATTCGTGGATTGCGAGGGGCGATGGGTTCGTCTTCGGCGCAAACCGCGTTCACCCGGTTCCCGGGCGACGACGGGCTCCCGTCATATGGGAACCGGGTTCACTCGATTGCTCTGAGGGTGGATTTGACCTGGTCTTCCCGGTCCTGCTGTGCCCAGCTGTTGAAAGCCATGACGATTCGCGGGCGTTCTCCCACATAGGGGAATATCTCGTGTTTGAGATAGGACGGGAACAGCACCAGGGTCCCGGCCCGGTGACGGAATTCGAAAGAACCCATGGTGAATGGCGCTTGCATGCGATCGCAGGCATGGTCGGTATGCATGTCCGCGTTCTGTTTGGGATCGTGGAAGCGAACGACGCCGCTGTCGGGCCGGTCAGGTACCGTATCGCCCGGGTCTACACAATAGATTCCTGACCAGGACGCGTTGGGATGGTTGTGGAGTGCCTGGTATCCGCCGGTGCGGGTCACGTGAAACCAGGCGTGGTAGTTCCAGCGCAGCTGTGCCAGGTGTTCTCCCGAATAATTGTTGAGTTGGCGTACCAATGTCACCAGTGCCGTGTGCGTCTTTTTGGCAAGTTCCTGAACCGGCGGATCGGGCCAGTTGAACAGATCGAAACCACTCTCAAAGATGCCTTGCTGGGTGTCGCGTTGGTAGGTATCGCGCCACTTGTCGCCTTCACTCTCCTTTGCCAGAAACAGTTCAGTCAGTTCCCGGCACAAACGTTCACTGTCAGGGAAGCGAACCTCGGCGATAGGCACGGCGAAATGCGTGCGTAGCTGAATTGAAGGCTTGGACATTGGGTTACCTGAAAGCGTCTCCGGATATCCAGCAGACCATGGACCAACGCTCACCCCGGGTGACCGGGTTGACGCGATGGGTCATGAACGACGGAAAAACAACGGCCGCCCCCTGGCGCCTGGCTTCGTCCTGCAGGTTGGCGCTGGTGAATTCCAGTTCGCCGCCGTCATAACTTTCCGGGTCGGAAAGCTGGACGGTAATGGTCAGCTTGCGAGCCGAGAAGGGTCCGGTGCCCAGATCCATGTGCCAGCCATAATGACCGCCGGTACCGGCGTAATGGGTGATCTGCACGCCTTCAAAGAAGCCGCGCAGCTCAAACTGATAAGCGCGATTGACCTGTTCGGTGAGTTGCTGGAGGCGTTCGAAAAGCCAGGCGTTTTCTGACCCGGGCCATAAGAAACAAATATCGGAGTCACGGACCTCTGACTCACCCATGGCCTCGCCGG
>SMWH01000042.1 GCA_004357005.1 Gammaproteobacteria bacterium | reverse complement strand
TGACGCCGCGGGCAATCTCGAAACCAGTTTCGGAAATCAAGGTCTCTGGGACGGAGCCGGGCCGGGTCAGGAGGAGACGGTGCCTCTCTGGAAACCCGACGAGGAAAAGGTCTATTACCTGTGCGCGCGCCAGAGCGATGGCAGCGTTGCCGGCGGCGGAACACAGTACGATGTGGATGTCAGCATCATCGAACCGGACGGTGGTCGTATCGCCGGGGTCGTGACTGATGCGCAAAACGGCAGCGGGATCGAACTGGCGCTTTTCCAGACTGATCCTCCGACGAGTTTCCGCTGGAGCACGGCGGATGGCGAATACGCGATGGTCAATCTCGGGCCCGGGTTCTATGACCTGCAGGTAGACGCCATGGGTTACGAAACGCGCCTCATCACCAACATCGAGGTCGTGCTGGGAGAGGAAACCCGGGTCAATCTGACATTGCCGCCCAAGTCTCAGAGTGCGTTCAATGTGGCGGCCGCACAGAGCGGGTCGTATTTCGATTCCAGCCACAACGGAGAAGGCTGGTTGCTCGAGATCCTGAGTCTGCCGACGCTGAAAGACGATGGCTCCAAAGGGGCGCCTGGCCTGGCGCTGGCCTACTGGTTTACCTATCCCGGTTCGCAACTGGCCAAGGGCCAGGTCGCGGATCAGGCGTGGCTCGTGGGCGTGGGTGAAGTCGAAGACGATGTCATCACTTTCCGGAATGTCATTGCGCCCAGGGGCGGCGGCTTCGGTCCTGGATTCGATCCAGCGAACGTGACGCGTGGGATCTGGGGTGATTTCGAGTTCCGCTTCAATGGTTGCAACAGCGGCACCATGAGTTACATCGGGCCGCCGGGTTTTGGCGCCGGAAACCTGAATCTCGAGCGCATCACGGGGTTGGCCGGTCAGAGCTGCGGCGCCGGCAAGGGCATGTCGGTGCAAGCCATCAAGGTCTCCAGTATTGGGCCGGAGATCAGCGGTTCCTGGTTCGATCCCAGCCACGACGGAGAAGGGTGGCTGATCGAGATTCTCAGCGACGATCTGGCGCTTGTGTACTGGTTCAGTTACGACGCCGATGGCAACCCGGCGTGGTGGGTCGGCGTCGGAACCATCAACGGCAAGACGATTACCATCGAGGAGGCGGAACTCCCGGCAGGAACGGTGTTCGGTTCGAACTTCGATGCGGACGATATCAACCATTTGCCGTGGGGGCAGATGGTGTTTACTTTTGACAGCTGCACATCGGGGACCATGAGCTATCAGTCCGCCATTGGCGAGTTCGGTTCGGGAACCCTCGATCTGCGACGGATCACTTCGATCCCGGGACTGGGGTGCAACTGAACGCGTTGATGCGCGCTGTAACTGGGATATCCGGGCCGTATGATAAGGTGCCTCGGGGGGTGAGGAGGCGTCGATAGTGGGGCAAACGAAGGGACGGTTCCTGGGCGCGGGGCTCGCTGTTCTTGTTCTCTGCGTGTCGCCTGCCCTCGGGCAGATTTCGACGGACGGCACCATGGGGCCCGCCGGGCCTCTGTCCGGCCCCGACTATGTCATCGATTCCGGTCTGGGTACCACGGTTGGCGACAACCTCTTCCACAGTTTCGATATTTTCAATGTCAATACCGGCGAAACCGCCACGTTTACGGGGCCCGGCGGAATCACCAATATCATTGCGCGTATCACCGGAATGAACCCGTCTTTTATCGACGGGCTTCTCGGCACGGACTTTCCCGATGATCCCAACCTCTGGCTGATCAACCCCTTTGGTTTTGTATTTGGAGAGAACGCCGAACTCGACGTGCAAGGCTCGTTCTATGCGACGACTGCCGATTATCTGGAGCTGGCCGATGGCGGGCGTTTTGACGCCAGCAATCCCGGCATGAGTACCCTGAGTTCGGCGGCGCCCGTGGCCTTCGGTTTTCTGGGCGCGCCCGCGCCGATCATCGTGGAGGGAGCGCGGTTGGAGGTTCCTGCCGGCGAGACCCTCGGGCTCATCGGTGGTGACATCAGCGTGGTTGACGGCTTTCTTGTCGCGAGATCCGGCACTATCCAGTTGGCGAGCGTGGCCAGCGCGGGTACCGCGTACCTTACTGACACCGGTGTCGATGTTGACGAGTTTTCGGCGCTGGGAAACATCGAGATAAGCCACGACGGCGAGCGACCCGTAGACATCATCGATATTCCCGGCGGTGGTCAGACCTTCATCCCGGTAGGCAATCTGGATGTGAGCGGCCCGGAAGGCGGGTCGATCTGGATTGTCGGTGGCAATCTGACCAGCAATGGCGCGTTTATCAACGGCATCAGTTTTGGCAGCGGCGCGGTCATCGACATCAACATGTCCGGCGATATTCTGTTTACCGGAGAAACGCTGATTCAGATCGACAGCATCGGCGGGACCAGCGGCGACATAACCATAGAAGGCAGACGCATCGTGGTCGAGGGCTTTACTCAGATCGTCGCGAACTCGCAGGCAGACGGAGAAGGTGGCGACATTTTCATGCGCGCTGAAGAAATCGTGATGCGTGATGTGGCCACGGTGGCCAGCACGACAGCGGGTGCGGGTGATGCGGGGGATATCACCATTGAGGCCACCAACATGAGCATGTTCGATCTGTCCGCGATTCGGGCAGATACCGTGGCGGGAGGTAATGCGGGTAATGTCACCGTTAATGTCACCGAGAACCTGAACATGACGGGTGGCGCCGCGATTTCGACCGCGGCGCTCGTGGGTAGTACCGGAACCGGTGGCACGGTGAGCGTCACGGCGGGTGAACTGTTCATGTCCGGGGAGGGCACGCTTATCTCGTCGGACAGCTTCGGAACCGGGCGCGGCGGTGACATCATTGTTCAGGTCGGCAACCTGGTCATGCTCGACAAGGCATCGATTTCAAGTTCCAGTCTGGGCACGGGCGATGCCGGCGACATCGATTTGTGGGTGACCGGCCAGATCGACCTGTTCGACGCCTCGATCACGACACGCGCCGAGAGCGCGGATGGCGGCAACATCGAGATCGCCGTGGGCGACCGTTTGCGCCTGACCAACTCGGAGATCACGACCTCGGTGGGAACGGGGGGCGGCAATGGTGGAAATATCACTCTCTCTGACCCGACCTTCATTATCCTGGATGACAGCCGGATTCAGGCCAACGCTTTCGGCGGAGCGGGTGGCAACATCGACATCACCGCGGATTTTCTCATCGGGACGCCGGACAGCGTGGTCGAAGCCAGTTCCCAGCTCGGCGTGGATGGTGAGGTGAATGTCAACGCGCCGGAAGCGGACCTGGTATCCAGTGTTGCCATGCCGCGCATGGAGTTCGTCGATGTCGAGGATCTGTCCGCCGCGGGTTGCCAGAGGCAACGCCGTGGCGACAGCAGCCTGGTCGTGGACAGCGCCGCGCGCTCCAAGGCCCCATCCGGCGGGGCCTGTGCAGATGAGGCGGGTCGGTAGCTGTCAGTGACATTTTTCACTGCCTTTGATTCAAGGAAGGTGTCCAATACGTAGAATTAGCCCGGGGGTGCGGGAGAAGGGAGCAATGAGGCTCAGATACGTTTTGATGGTGGGGTTTCTTCTGGGAGCGCTGGCCAGCGGCGCCCAGGCCGGGAACAACCGCGGACTCCAGACGCAAATGCTGGATCCCGCCACGGCAACGCCCCTGCAACGCCAGTGGCTGGAAGCCGCCGAGGCCAAGGGCGGCGTGGATCTTGAAGTGCTGACCGTGTTTTTGGGAAACACGGGTGATCCCGACACCACCGATGTCATCGACGACCCGGTTCTGGACGGCGCGTATTTCCTTTATATGGTGTACAGGGTCGAGACGACCTATCAGGTTACTCACCGCGTACGTTTGTTCATCGACGGCGGCCTGTTCGATGAAGGAGATTTTTCCAACAACTCCGGGACCTTTGTTGTCTGGACGGGCAGCACCTGGACGGCCACCGCGGGCGACCACGAATATACCGGCGTGGTGGATGCGCTCGGTCAGATCGCCGAATCCGATGAGAACAACAACGCCTTGAGCCTCTTTTTCACCGTCGAGGAATCCGGCGGGATCTGCCAGACGGACAAGAATGCGCCCTGGAACAAGGGCGATACACCCGGCCCCATCGATCCGGACGAATACGAGAACGACGACACGCGCCAGCGCGCCAGTACGATCACCGTGGGCGAGGTTCACGATGTGTTCACCAAGATCCATCTGGATTTTCCCCAGTTGCACAACTTCCACGACAACGGCGACCTGGACTGGGTCAAGTTCCACGTGGTCCTCGACGACGACGAGAACATGCCTGTGCACCGGATCAGGGCGCAGGACCCTGATTTCCGGGCGGATGTGGTCATGGAAATGTTCGATGCGGCCGGCAACCCGGTGACGAATTTCGGCGTTGACGGTGTCGTGGACGACGCGGGCCCGGGTGAAGAGGAAGAGGTTGAATGGACACCCGTCGAGTCTGCAACTTACTACATGTGCAGCCGCCAGGCCGACCCCGCCGTTTCGGGGTCCGGTACCGAGTACAAGACGGTGGTTGCCTTGTTCGCGGCCGGTGACGCGGGACAGATCATGGGCCTCGTCCGGGACGCAAGCACTGGCGATCCCATCGATCAGGCGCTGTTGCAGACTGACCCGGGCAGCAGCTATCGCTGGAGCACCGTGGACGGCAGCTACGCGCTGATCAACCTGACCGAGGACGCGTACGACGTTGTGATCGATGCCATCGGTTATGAACAACAGGACTTCAACTCGATCCCCGTGAACCCCGGTGAAGCGACGCCGCTGGACGTGTTCCTGACCCCTTCCCAGAAAACCGCTTACGCGATAACCCAGGCGGCAAGTGGGTCGTGGTACGACACCACCCACAACGGGGAAGGCTGGTTACTGGAAGTGCTGACGCTTCCCACCGCCGGCAAGAACGGTGAAAAGGGAACGCCCGGGATCGCCGTCGCCTACTGGTTCACCTATCCGTCCGTGGAATCGCTTGCCAAGGGCGTGGTTGCCTCCCAGGCCTGGTTTGTCGGCGTGGGTGAAATTGTGGGTGACACGATTCATTTCAAGAACGCGACGAATCCCGAGGGCGGGCGCTTCGGTGCCGGCTTCAATCCCGCCCAGGTTCAGCAACCCATATGGGGCGATTTCATGTTCCGTTTCGACAGTTGCGACACGGGCACCATGAGTTACGTGGCTTCCCCGGCATGGGGTACCGGCGCCCTGAATCTCGAGCGCATCACACAGGTCGCCGGTCTCAGCTGTGCAGCACGCGCCCGCAACAGCAAGGTCACCGAGATCACCGCCGGCATCAGCGGTTCCTGGTTCGATCCGAGCCACACGGGCGAAGGCTGGCTCATCGAGGTGCTGAGCGAAGACCTGGCGCTGGTGTACTGGTTCAGTTACGACACGAACGGCAATCCGGCCTGGTGGGTCGGGGTGGGGACGATCGATGGAAAATCGATCACCGTTGGGGCCGCGGCGCTGTTCTCCGGGGGTGTATTTGGCCCTGATTTCAACCCGAACACCGTGTCGGACAGCCCCTGGGGGCAAATGGTATTCACCTTCAGCAGTTGCAACCAGGGAACCATGTCCTACCAGTCATCAATAGGCGAATACGGCAACGGCGCCCTGAGCCTGCAAAGAATCACCTCGGTGGCGGGCGCGAATTGCAACTAGGACTGCCGGTGGTTCGCCGTTGCCTGTTTTGAGGGCCGAAAATCCCAATGGGATCTGGCGCCTGACTTTGGTATAAACTCGGCCTCCACGCCGAGAGGAAGGGGGTACTTCCGTTGTCGATGTTGATCCGCGTCATTGCGGACGCCAGCCTGCTGCC
>SMWH01000041.1 GCA_004357005.1 Gammaproteobacteria bacterium | reverse complement strand
TCCACAGATAGGGACAGAAAACGATCGGGTACTGCAACCCCTTGCTGGTATGGATTGTCGTGACCTTCACCAATTGCTCGTCGCTCTCCAATCGTAATAGACGATCCTCCTCTTCCCGCGGATCCTGTTGCCGGCGGTGGGCGAACCATTTGATCAGCGCCTCCATTCCCAGGCCTTCAGTTTCCGCTGCCCGATGCAGGAGTTCTGACAGATGGAACAGATTGGTCAGCCGCCGCTCACCACCCTCACTTCCCGTCAGACGTTCGGAAGTCCCATATTCCTCCAGCAACCGGCTGAGCATCGGCACAAAACCACGTTCCCGCCACAGGTGGTTGTAACGTTGGAAGCGCTCAAACTCCGCATCCCATCCGGCATCGTCGCTCAGCAATGCTTCCAACTCCGACGCAGTCTTGCCGGCAATTCGTGTGGACAAGGCGACGCGCAAACGTCTCGTGCTCGAAGGTTCGGCGACCGCGAACAGGACGCGTTCCAGTTCCTCGGCCTCGTCGGTTTCAAAAACCGAATCCTGCGATAACTGCACGCTATTGATGCCTTTCCCGGAAAGCGCTTTGCGTATCGCCCTGCCCTGCACGTGATTGCGCACCAGCACGGCGATATCTCCACCCGTGAGCGGCCTGGACTCTCCGTCTTCGTTGATGCTGGCGCCTCGCCCCAACAGTCCTGCGATTTCCGTAGCGACACGGTCCGCCACCTGTCGGCGCATGGCTTCGGCACGCTGATCCATCGCACTGAACCATATGGTCATGGCCGGCGTATCCAGACCCTCAAGCCCATCCTTTGCATCGGGTTGCGGTTTCACCGGGTCAAACCCAATCCTGTTGAAAAGAAAGGGGTTGCTATTGCCTTCAAATATGGCGTTTACCGCCCGGATGAGCCCCGGGGAAGAACGCCAGTTTTCGCTCAGGGAACACAGAGGATTGTCCGCGCTTTGCTTCGCATCCAGGTAGGCAAACACATCAGCACGCCGGAAACTGTAGATCGCCTGCTTCGGATCGCCCACATAGAACACCGGACATGATCCGTCGCCGTAAATCCGGTCAAAAATTTCATACTGGAGCGGATCGGTGTCCTGGAACTCATCGATCAACGCAGCCTGATAGCGATCCCTGAGATCCGCGGCGAGAGACTCGCCTTGCGAACCATCGAGAGCCTTGTGCATGGCCAGCAACAGATCGTGATAGGTCCACACCCGGCGCCGGCGTTTTCGTTCCGGCAACTCGGCATCACACCACTCCAGGAGTTCGCCATACAGCCAGGCATGCCAGTCATTGGCATCCTCATCCGAATAGCTCTCGGGTTGTTTGCCCCGCGAAATCTTTCTGAGCCCCGGTTGACCCAGATAGGGACGTACTTTCGCCAGCGCCTTGTCCGGGGTCTGTTTTTTGTCACAAAGATAATCCAGCAGCGCCTGGTCCGCGCCGTCCGTGAGATGCCGCCAGAAATCTCCGGCAACCTCGCCCAGCAACAGATTCTCGTCTGCCACCAGCTCCATATCGAAGGGCTGACCGCTGCGGAAGGCATGATCCTGGAGTGCTCGCTGGCAGAAACCGTGAATGGTAAACACTGCAGCTTCGTCAAAACCGGCCAGCGCCGCACCGAGTCGGCGAATCGCGTCCTGCGGATCCAGTTCGAGTTCGAGCAGACGCCGCAACACGTGATCCTCCGGATCAACACCTTGGCCATCCGCCTGGCCGTCAGCAATGGCCTTGAACAGCCGACGTGCGTCACGAAGACCTTTTCTGATCCTGTCTTTCAGTTCGGCGGTCGCCGCCCGGGTAAAGCTCATGACCAGCACCTGGTCGACCTTCAGCCGGGCCTCAAGGATCAGACGCAGATAGAGGCCTACTATGGTGTAGGTCTTTCCGGTCCCGGCACTGGCTTCCACGACCGTCCGGCCGGACAGGGGTGCCTGGAGGGGATCGCCCGCGGGATGGCCCGGCGGATAGCGTGGGTCCGTCATCGCAGCCAGGACCTTGGCAGGCATGCCACCATGGGACCGAAGATGCGCCGGCCAAGTGCGACCAGTTCATCCACATTCACCTCCTGATCCCGGAACACCAGCCCGAACTCGGGCCGTTCCAGTTCACCCTCGGGACGGTAGCCGCCGATGAGAACGACTTCCTGAGGCAGGAGTTTTCTTTCCACCGCGGCGACTGGATCTCCACGACCCGATTTGGCGGCAGCCCACGCGGACCTGGGGAAAAACGGCGCGGCACTGGTTCGCCCCAGGTCGTAAAGTTCCAACACCGACTCCAACAACCCCGCTGCACCTTCCACGGGCGGAAGCTCCATTGCACCCAGACCCGGGTAGTACCAGCGCGAACTGCTGGCCACATCGGGCAACTCAACCGCGTTGAGAGCAAGATGCCACAGCCAGATATGAACCCGCTGATTGATCCAGACCTTGTCACTCGTGAACCATCCCACCAACCCGTTGGGCGTCAGAAATTCCTGCTCTCCAAATCGCCCGGTCACCGTCCAGTCACCGATCTGCAAACTCCAGTCCCTGGCATCCAGACGCTGCTCTTCGTGGATGGCGAGTTCGGCCTGCAACGCAACCACCTCCTCGACCGAGGAATCCGCGATCCGTTCCCCCAGGAGGGCAGGGGGTAACCAGCCCGTTCCCCGGGCGATTTCGACCAGCGAGTCAGGATCCTGTCCCGAACGGGCCGCCGCCAGCAATTCCTGCCGCAGGCTGTTTGCCGTCAGGGTGTCCAGTTCAAAGGGTTCGTGATCCTCGACGATGGCTTCCTGTCTTTGAAATGTGATCTCCAACTCCTCGCGCAACAGGAAACGAGCCGTGTCTCCCAGAAAGGCTTTCAACTCATCCAGGCTGACCTCGCGACTCTCGTCGCCACCCGGCAACGGCCCGTCCAGAAAAGGAAGCCCCGCCGGATTCTGGTTCCGGGCGCCTTGTGCGGCCCGGCACATGTCCTGCGAATAACTGAACAGTTTTGAATCAGGGTCTTCGAAATAACGCCTGCTGAAAGGTTGAAGCGGGTGTGCGGTGACAAACTCCTCAATACCGTTGCCCTCGAACGCCGTCTCCAAATAGTCCATCAACTCACTGACCAGCGGGGACGGGGGTATTTCCGTATCGTCACGGTTGTTACGGCCCGTGTAACTGAGATAAAGATGATCGCGTGCCGACAGCAATGCTTCGAGGAAGAGATAACGGTCGTCATCACGCCGGGACCGGTCCCCCGCCCGGTACTTCCCCACCATGAGATCGAAGTCTCTTTCCACGACTTGGCGTGGAAACTCTCCTTCGCCCAGCCCCACGAGACAAACGACCCGAAAGGGAACGCTGCGCATGGGAACAAGTCCACAGAAAGTAATCCCGCCAGCAAGAAAGCGCCCGGCCAGCGAGCCGCTCTCCAGGCTCTGCCCCAGTCGCGTGGCAAACACGCTGGCGGAAACCGATTCCTTAAACCCGGCCCTCCGGGCTTCCTGGCGTATGGATTCGATTCCCTTGCGAACAGCGTTCATGTCTGCCTCGTCGTCCCGATCGGGTGCGAGGAAGGTATCCAGCATTGCCAAAGTCTGTGACGCCCATGTATCAATACTCTCCGTCATGCGCAGTTGCGCCCGCAGTTCGTTCAACGCGTCAAGAAAACGCATCAAACGACCCAGAATCGCGGAATCGCCACCTTCCACCAGATCGCAGGGAAGGATGCTGCGGTATACCCCCTCGTCGTTATGGGGCAACGCATAACCCAGTAACAGACGGTCGAGGCCAAAGGTCCAGGTGTTGGCGGCGTTGCCGGGCAAACCCAGTTCTTCACGGGCCTTGGCGTCCCAGGCCCAGCGAACACCCGACTCCCGCAACCAGTCCGCAATAACGGTCACGTCATCCGGTGACAAATGAAAACGACGCTGGACCGCATCGATGTCCAGCAGTGACAATACTTCCGGCGCTGTGAACCGGCTCGATTCCTGCTCCAACAATCGGAATACGGCGCTGATGACCGGCCGCTCTCGACGATAGTCCCGATCCGCAACGCTGAAGTGCAGTGACGGCGTCCCGGTTTCTTCCGAAGCACCGAAGACCGCCTCGATCCACGGGGCATAGCTGTTGATGTCCGGAGTCATCACAATGACATCGGAAGGAGACAGGTCATCGTGACGTTCCATCAGGTCCAGCAGCCGGTCATGCAGGACTTCCACTTCCCGCTTGGCGCTGTGGCACACGTGAATCTGCAGGGAATCATCCCCGGCCGGGATTGCCGTCCCCCTGCGCTCCTGGAGCACGAGCATGTCGTGTTGGAGACAGTGCAACACCGAGTCCTCCGTGGGATCCACAAACAATTCCTCAGCAGGTTCATCACCTGACTGGAGCCCGGCGATGTGTTCCTGGATATGCCGCCCCATGGATGCCAGCAACGGGTTCGCGGTCTCGAGATAGGGCTCTTCCTCCGGATGTTCCGCAACCCGTTGTGCGACGGCCTTGCGGGCCAGAATGTCCTGCCAGAACTCACGGGAGGGGTTCAGCTGGTAAACATCGATATTCATCAAGCCGCCCAGCCGACGGATTGTTTCCATATAGCCCGGAGACAGGGCCGGAATGCCAAACAGGCTGGCGCGGCCGGGCAAGGAGTCCGCCACCACTTCGCCCTTTTCCACCGCCGAAAAGAATTCACGACGCAGGCTGATCCAATGGGGTTCGCCTTCGCCCGACAGGGCCCGCCACAACTGGGCCTGCCAGTGATCATCCTCTCCTGACTCCCAGCGTTCGATCCAGTCCGGTCTGAACAACAGGTACTGGTCGAATACGCGGGCGATCTCCCGGGCCAGTTCAAAACGGCCTCGATCAGTGTCTTGCGCAAGGTAAGCCCTGACCGTCTCGAAACCCGGCTCGACCCCCAGAGTTGCCAGACGCTCCATGATCCGCCAGGCCATGACATCCATCTGAAAGGCTGATTGTTCCGGCACCGAATCCAGAGCGCTGCCGAGGACCTGCCAGATGAAACGCGCAGGCAACGGGAAGCGCACATTCGCGGTTACACCCAGCCCGTCGGCGATTTGCAGACTCAGCCACCGGGCCATTCCGGGGTTCTGGACCACAATCAGTTCCGGATCAAAAGGGTTTTCCCCGATCGGGCCTGCACACAGGCGCTCACACAGTCGTTCGGCGAGGCGTTCCAGGCGGTTGCTGTGGATGGTCGTCAGCATGGGCGGAGCCGGGGCAATGATACTACTCACACGCTCGCCGCCGGGCTCACTATGCTAAGTTTGCTCGCGGCACATCGAGGGGGCGATGGAAGGAGGGGCTGTGAACGAGAATCTGCGCCCGCGCCTGGATTCGGTGGATATCCTGCGTGGCCTGGTCATCGTTTTGATGGCGCTGGACCATGTACGTGACTTTTTCACGGATGTGCGGTTCGACCCGCTGGATCTGGAACAGTCCACCGTCGCTCTGTTTCTGACGCGCTGGATCACGCATTTCTGCGCCCCCGCTTTTGTTTTCCTCGCCGGCGCCAGCG
>SMWH01000040.1 GCA_004357005.1 Gammaproteobacteria bacterium | reverse complement strand
TGATCACGGCGGAACCGAACTGCCCCGTAAGGAACGTCAGCAGCGCCGCCACGGCGGCGCTGGCGGCGATGACCGAAGCGATCTCCGCAGCCAGCACCGCGATAATGGTCGCGCGGGACCCGCCGATCCGGGTCATGGTTTCAATTTCCCGCTGTCGCAGTCGCAGCGACAACATGAACACCAGCGCGGCTGTGGCCAGAGTCCCGGCGCCCACCATGAGTACGGCGGCGACGACATAGCTTTGAATCGTGAGGATGGTTTCCAGGAGTTCATCCATTACGGCCGTGGGCCGCACGATCTGTTGGGTCTCTTCGGGGTTTTCAAAACGTCCCATCAACAACGCGCGTGACTTGTCATCCGCCGGTATCGCGATGATCGCAGTCAGGGGGAAGGCGCTCAGATCGCCGTGGAAGTGAAAGGAGGCCATGTTCCCGGTTGTGATCTCGTTGTACTGGACCACCGAGGCATTGGCGACGATGGTGTTTTCGCTCCGGGACAGGACGCCGGATGCCGCTTCGGGCCGGGAAAGGTCCTGGTGCCCATGCCCGAGTCCCTGGATTATCCAGGTGGTCTTGATGTCCACGAAGATGCCGCGATCATCAGGGCTATGGGCACGCGCCAGCACGCCGACGACGTGCATCTTCAACGGGTAGATGCCGGCCAGATCGAACACGCTCTCCGGGGACGAAATGAGGTGATCGCCGGGCCCCAGATTCAGTTCCTCGGCCACATCCCATCCGAGGACACACTCTCCCGGCACCGCCATCATCCGGCCATGTGCGAGTTCGAGACCGCGCGCGTCGAAATAACCGAGGTCGGTGCCCACGATGGGGAAGTTGCGGGCTTTGAAACGAACATACAAGGGGATCGTGCTGGCGAACCCGGTATCTCGAACGCGCTGTAACTGCTCCCAGGTCGTGGTCTCCGGCGGGTCCGATTCAAAGTAAAGAGAATTGAGCACCAGCTCCAGCGGGCTGCCTTTTGCGCCGACGAGAAGCGGCGTGGAGGCCGCCCGGGCCGTGAGTTGCGAGGCGCTTTGATCGATGAGTACGTTCAGCCCGTTTGGCAGATACAAAATCAGCGTAACGGAAAAAAGCAGAATCGCCGTCTTGATCCGGTGATGGGCGAGATAACGCCAGGCCAGATACAGGACGTCGCTCATGCCCCTGTCTCCCGGAGATCCGCGAAATCGATGACACGCGAAAAACGGTGCAGCAGATCGCGATCGTGGGTGACGGTGATCAGCGTGGCTCCCGCGGCCGTGGCCTGTTCCTCCAGGATATCCAGAACCCGGTCCTTGTTGTCCATGTCCAGGTTGCCAGTAGGCTCGTCGGCCAGCAGCAGCCGTGGTCGGGTCAGCATGGCCCGGCAGACCGCCACCCGTTGCCGCTCTCCCTGGGAAAGTTGCCGTGGCAGGCGCCGCAACTTGTCTTCAATACCCACGTCCACGGCGAGCTTCCGGGCCCGCTCGCGAACGCTCTGATCCAGGGTCAGTGCCGGGCTGATCCTGTAGGGCAGGAGAATGTTGTCCAGGACGTTCAGGTATTCCAGCAGTTCGAATTCCTGAAACACCATTCCGATCCGGCAGACCCGGAACTCACGGCGCGCGCGTTCGTCAAGATCAGTGATTCGCGTTTCACCGGTGGTGATACATCCGGAGTCGGGCAGGACAATTCCGGCGATCAGGTTCAACAGCGTCGTCTTGCCTGATCCACTGGGTCCGGCCACGGCGACCTTTTCGCCCTGCGCGATATCGAGCTTTTCGATTCTCAGTCGAAACGTTCCGGTGGGATAACGAAAACGAAGTTGGCGGATGTTGATCACGCAACGAACTCCAATCGCCGACCGAAAAAATCATAAAAATGCCGTACCCGGGTACGGTGCAGGTGCCGGATTGGGTTGTTCATGATCTTGTTATCGAAAAATCAATTTCGGCACAAAATGCCCCGCAAAACTTGCTGCGATTCCGGTAAGTTTCCCGCTGAAGTTTGACACGTTGTCATGACGGTCTGGTGCACGGCTCACAGCAACAAAACAGAACAAGAAGAACAAGACACGCTGGCCACTGAGCTCCAACCTGTGCAGCCGTTGCGGCGGTCCTGTATTTCGCAAAGCGCCCATGCGCCCAACGCTCACAAGCCGTGCTACGCACCCCCGGCACGGCGCCTGCCGGCGGCCCGGTCTCCGGGCCGCTCGCAGGTCTTTCCAGGCGAACCGGCTACGCGGCGCAGGTAGCGTGCGTCAGCAGGCGGGGACCTTGAGGTTCTGGCCCGCACGGATCATGTAGCGGGGCGGCCGGATGTTGTTGAGGGCGGCCAGTTCGCCGATGCTCGTGCAGCGATGCCGCCGGGCTATCTGGCTCATGGTATCGCCGCTCTGTACGGTGTAAATCTCCATCTCGGAGCCATCGGGGTAGTTTGCCGCGTGCAATTCTTCAGCCCGGGCCAGCAGTTCCTGGTCGTGACATCGTTCTTCGAATACGGGTACCAGTATTTCCGGAATCACCAGGCGCGTGCCGGCTTCGATTCTGTCGGTGGCTTCGATGCGCGGGTTGAGATTGCGCAGTGTTCTGAACCATCCGTTGCGGTTGTATACCTGCCCGAGACACACCGTGATCTCGCTCAGCGACATTTCCACCGGCAAAACCAGGCTGCCGTGCACGTTTTCGTAAACGGGGAACTCGAGGTTGTAATCTTCCGGGTGCAAATACAGCCAGGCGGCGCCCATCACCAATGGTACGTAGTCCCGGGTTTCCCGCGGCAGCGCGTAGAGAATATCTGTATCCCAGAAACTGGCCCGGCCCGATCGTTGATACAGGCGCCGCACCCGGTTCTCGCCGCCGTTGTAGGCGGCCAGGGCCAGTTCCATGTTGTTGTTGAAGACCTCGAGTTGATCGTTGAGGTAAGCCACGCTGGCCATGGCCGCCGCCGCCGCGTCCAGCCGCATGTCGAAGCCATCATCGGTCGTCAGCCCATAGCGGCGGCCCGTGGCTCGCATGAACTGGAAAGGTCCGCGCGCACCGGCACGGGAGGTGGAATGCACACGGCCAAGGGATTCCTTCGCGATCACGGCGAAGACCAGGGCCTCCGGGAGTCCCGCTTCTTCGTAGGGCGGCAGCACCAGCGGTTTGAGGAATTGATAGTTCTCCCAGGCTTCCATGAGCTGCGGGCGCCGCCAGGTAAGCCAGTCATCCATCGCAGCTTTCACATAACGGTTCATGGGGATGACGTCGCTGAACTCCGTGCCTCGCAGCAGGGTCAGGGTGCGGTTCATTTCCGGCAGGTCTCTCGTTGCGATCACATCCGTGCTCGTGAGAGATTCATCGGTCGCGGGTGTCAGCGTGTCTTCGCTCATGTACCCAAAAAGCATGTCGGTCTGCTGGTTGAGCAGGTCATGGTAGGCGTGGGTGAAACGCGCGGTGTCGCAGTCGGAAAACGCACCGCATTCGTCGGCGTCAGCGTGAATTCCGTCCAGTATCGCGGAGAATTGTGTGAGATCCACGGTTTCGGGTTCCGCCGCGAACTGTTGCAACAACGCCTCGTAACTTTGTACTCGTGTGTCGAGCCCGGAATAAAGCGCGGTTATCTTCCCGGTATCGTCGGGTTCCGGTTCCTTGACCGTCGCGGCGGTGTTGCACGCCGTAGCCAGGGTGAGGGCGGCAGCAATCAACAGCGGGAATCGCAGGCTTTCCATGGCGGGTATCAGGTCCTTTCGCGGGCCGGGGTTATTCAGAAGTCTAGGATAGCGATTTGGCCGGAGAGTTCACAGCACGCGCGTTCAGAAGTCGCACACCGGCCACCATGGCGACGGCGGCGGTTTCGATTCGCAGGATATTGGAACCCAATGACAGGGCCGTGGCCCCCGATCCTCGAATTCCGTGGTTTCCGCCCGGGAAAACCCGCCCTCGGGGCCCACCAGCAACGTCAGTTCGTTTGCCCGGTCATCCACCGATGCCGCAGGCGACGCGCCCCCGGAGTGCGCGAACAGGATTTTGCCCCGGGATTCCAGCGTGCCAGGCGTCGATGGCTCTTCCCAGGCCGGCAGCCAGGGGTTGCGGCTTTGTTTGCAAGTCTCCACGAGTATTCGCCTGTCCCTCACGCCGTGAAGCTCGACCGGATGCACGACGCTGTGCCTGCAATCCAGCGGTATGAAACTGGAGATTCCCAGTTGCGTGACCATGCTGAGCAGGACCCCGAAACGCTCCCCTTTGGGCAGTGTGACAGCAAGATGCAGGCGTGGTTGCAACGGGGTTGTTTTGTGCGTACCGACAATCTCCAGATCGCCGTTTTCGTTTTTCAATACCGTTTCCGCCCAGTCGCCACGACCGTTGAACACCACGATATGGTCGCCGGTGCTGAAGCGCCGCACCTTGAGAGCGTGGCGTGCTTCGTGTTCCTGGCGCTCCAGGGTCTGACAATCCTCAGTCAGTTCAGGCGCGTGGAACCAGGCGTCGTTCATGAAGTTTGCTCGTATTCCGTGGGCGCGACAGGAGCATATACATCGTAACGAACCAGCTTGCCTTCGTGGCGGCTGCGGGGCGCCGGTGTCAGACTCGGTGCGTGGTCCGGGCGTTTCACAACGACACGGTCAGTCGCTACCTGTTGTGCGACCGTGAGCAATTGCTCCGCATCGGCGTCCGGCCCGACGACCGCGGCCAGGTATCTGGGACCTTTGGGCGGCAAAGCGGAACTGCGTCGCTTTGACGGGAACATGGGATCCAGATAGACAACTTCCGGTTCGAGTTTCCCCAGCAGTTCCCGGGCGTCACCGAACAGTACCGGGAAGGGGAATCGTCCCAGAAGAGCCGCGCCCTCCAGCAGCGCGCAGGCAACGGGGGACCGTTCGATCACCAGGACTTCGTGACCAAGCGCGAACATCATCAGCGCGTCTTCGCCCAGGCCCGCCGTAGCATCGACAATTCGTCTGGGTTGCCGTCCCAACGCCCGGGCGAAGGGTTGCCGTGGGCTGACCCGCGAGAGTCGCCGGGTGGCAGCCCGCACCCCGTGGCCGGGCGCGTCCGCGCCGCCCAGCAACTCCACCCCCAGTTCATCAAATAACAGGGTCCAGTCGGCACTGTCCTGGCAACGCTGTCCGAGGCGTTGCCGGGTCTGCTCCGCCAGTTCCGAGAGTGCGGAATTGGCGGTTTTTTCCAGCCGTACGGTGACCGGCGCCGTTGAGGGGGCTGCGGGCATGGCGGGATTGTACTCGTCGCGTCAGCCGCGAGGTTTGCGCGGCATGTCAGACAAGCCAGTGCCGGTACGGTGATAAAATCGCCCGGGAGCCGAAGCATGGCAGAAGAGCTTTACCAGACAGATCCCTATCTCAAGACCTGTGAGGCGCGGGTCGTATCCGTTGACGAGAGCGGTATCGTCCTCGACCGGACCGTGTTTTATGCGGCGGGTGGCGGGCAGCCCGGTGATACGGGCGTGCTCCGGCTTCCGGGTGGTGAAAGTATTGCCGTGACCGATACCCGGCGTGACCGGGAAAGCGGGGAGGTCATGCACATCCCCGGGCCCGGTGCCCCCGGCCCCGGAATTGAGCCTGGCCAGACCGTCACCGCTGTGCTGGACTGGGACCGGCGTTACCGGCTCATGCGAATGCACAGTTGCCTGCATCTGATGTGCGCGGTGATTGACGCGGGCGTGACCGGCGGACAGGTGCATGATGGTCGTGGACGGCTGGACTTCGACTTGCAGGAGACGCTGGACAAGGAAGACGTCGGTACCCGGCTCAACCAGCTGATCCGACAGAATCGAGACCGTTCATTCCGCTGGATCACTGATGAGGAACTGGATGCCCATCCTGAACTCGTCAAAACGCTGTCCGTCCAGCCGCCCAGAGGCCTGGGTCGGGTCCGTTTGGTGGAGTTTGATGGCCTGGATATTCAGCCCTGTGGCGGGACCCATGTGGCATCGACCGGCGAAATCGGGCCGATACGGGTGGCAAAAATAGAAAAGAAGGGTCGCCACAACCGGCGTGTGACCGTAGTATTTGACGAATGACGAAAGGAACCAGGGGACATTGATGAAAAAGCTTGATCCCGACCGGATTGCATCGATCCGGGAAAACTTCGATTTTTTCGATGAAGACCACAATGCGCACATTGATCTGGAGGAATTCACGAAACTTCTCAAGGTCATTGCGCCGAGAAGCACGGACCAGGAAGCAAAAGTAGGTTTCGAATTGATCGACGCCGATTCCAACGGCTACATCGATTTTGATGAGTTCATTATCTGGTGGGAAAGTTGCTGGTGGGAATTCGTGGCCGACGACAATGACTAGTCACCACGGTGAATCAGTCTGGCGTTTCATCTGAGAGGAAACGGTTCCACCAGAAAAAACAGGTTCTCACGCCCGAGGCCCGCGAATATCTGACGACCGCATTTGGAGGTCTCACTGGGTTCTGGCGGGAGTACCGGGACACGGTGACGATCAACGACAATGATCTGCCTCTCACATCCCGCAGCAAACGCGTTCTCGACGACGTGGGTTTGACGGTGGCGGACGTGATTCGCCGGGTGTTCGGGGAGACACGCGCTGACGCCAACCTGACCCGGATTGTCAGATGGCCCGCGGGCAGTTCCCAGCACCTGCACAGGGATGACCCGGTCTTCATCACCTGTGCGTGCATTCTCGATCTGAACGATGACTATGAAGGTGGCCGCACCCTGCTGCCTGGTCTGGACATGAAGATTGAAGCTCTCGCGGGACAGGCGAGCATTTTTTTTACGGCTGCGAACTCGATCACGGTGTCGAGAAAATCATCGAGGGAACGCGGTATGCCGTGTCTGTCTGGTTTGGGAGCGACGTTGCGAAAGCAGAGCCATGAAATGGCCGTATTCCAGTTCATTGGCGGGCAAAAGGTTTGAAGTAGAGTTCTGGGCATCGAGTTTCAGTTCATTAGCGGGTGAAACAATCGAATGAATTCTGAACACGGAGAGAGGCTTCAGTTGGAACAGGATTACGCGACACTCTGGGAAGCGGCACGCAGTGGCGACCTCGGCGCGCGTGTGGCCATGGCGAGACGCTATCTCGAGTCGGGCCGAACCGCCCGGGGGTTCAAGTGGTTGAGGGAAGCGGCGGCCGCTGGTTCGGTGGAAGCGCTGTTGGCCCTCGGTCGCGAGCTTCGCAGCGGTGCCCGGACGGCGAACGATTTCCCGGGTGCACTGAAGACGTTCCGGACCGCGGCTGAAACAGGGGATGCTGCAGGCTGTTGCGAGTTGGCGGAGATGTTGTTCCTTGGCCTCGGTCTCGGCCCTGGCGCC
>SMWH01000005.1 GCA_004357005.1 Gammaproteobacteria bacterium | reverse complement strand
TGCCCCGTTGACGCTGAGCAGGTCCAGCCAGCCGTCGTTGTCGTAATCAAACCAGCCGGTGCCGAAACCGGTAAAGCTGAAACTCGGCCCACCCAGCCCCTTGGTCACCGTTCGATCTTCAAACCAGCCCTGGCCGTCGTTCAGATACAAGGTGTTGGTTTCCCGGACCAGGTGGGTCATGAACAGGTCCTCGTCGCCGTCGCCGTCGAAATCCGCCGCGTCCACGCCCATGCTGGCCTCGGAAGCGCCGTACATGTTGACCGCCACGCCGGCCATGAAGGCGTCGTTCCGGAAACTGCCGTCGCGCTGGTTGATCCAGAGCTGGTTGGGTACCCCGTCATTGGCCACGTAGATATCGACCCAGCCGTCGCCGTTGAAATCCGCCGTGGACACGCCCAGCGCGCCGCCGAAGGCCGTGTGGATCATGGCTGTCTCTGTGACGTCTTCGAAACGGCCGTTGCCCAGGTTGTGGAACAGGCGATCGGTTTCCGGAGGCGAGGACTTGGGCCCGCAGTATGCGCGCCAGACGCTGGCGTTGGACAGGCAGGCAGCGTGGTTGTCAAAAGAAAAAGCCACATAGTTGCCCACGTACAGATCCAGCCAGCCGTCCCGGTCGAAATCCAGAAAGGCGGCACTGACGCTCCAGCGATCGTCGGTTACTCCCGCTGCTGAAGTGTTATCGCTGAAGGTTCCGTCACCGTTGTTGATCAGAAGCTGGTTATCGGCCAGGTTGGTGATATAGAGGTCCACATCTCCGTCGTTATCCACGTCACCTGCTGCCACACCCATGCCGTAACCCGCCGCTTTCAGCCCGGCTTCGACCGTCACGTCCGTAAAACGCAGTTCACCGTCCTGCAGTTCATTACGATACAGGCGATCGGTGAGTGGCAGCCGATGAGCCGGTTCAAAAGTGGCGTCGGTGAGGCTCTTGGTCGGACCCAGCATATGACCCTGGACCAGATAAACGTCCAGATCGCCATCGCCGTCATAGTCGAAAACCGCCACGCCGGCACCCATCATCTCGGGAAAATAGAGCTCTCCCGACATGCCGTTGAAATGCTTGAAGGCCAACCCGGTGGTTTCGCTTGCATCAACGAACCAGTCGTCCGCCGCGGCGGGCGCAGCGACCACGACCAGCGCCAGCAGCCACGGCCAAAAACCGGATGCGCCGGACAGGGGTGGTGGCGTCAGCGGCCGGGTGCGGGACGCGAGCATTCTGAAAAACCGGTCCAACATCATTACAACGGTTTGCCGTTGCCCTGTTGCAGGGTGTGGTACCGGCCAGGCTCCAGCGATGTCCAGCTTTCACTTGTGCCGTCAGGCCAGATCACCAGGATGTCCCGGGGCGAGGCATCCTTCCCGAGGCCGAACAGGATGCGCGGGTCATTGACCGCCGCGTAACTGCCGTCGGTGTAGACCCGGCGCCACAACGCCGGTTGACCATCCGTCAGAATGGCCGCCTTGGCACCGAGGGCGTCCCGCGTGCCGGTGGATTCCATCAGACGCAAACCCAACCAGGCGTTACGGTTCCCGATCTCGTTCAGCAGCAGCCGAACCGGGCCGTTGTTGTTGGCCACCAACAGGTCGATGTCACCGTCATTGTCGATGTCACCGAACGCCGCAGCACGGCTGACTTCAACCAGTTCGAAGGCCGGTCCCGCCTGATTGCTGACCTCTTCGTATCGCCCCTTGCCCACGTTACGAAAAAGCTGGTTGGGTTGTCGCAGGGGAAAGGGATCGCCTGCTTTGGCCAGGTCTTCCAGGATGGATACCGAGCCGTTGGCGATGAACAGATCCAGTTGTCCGTCGTTATCATAGTCGAACCAGGCCGTGCCGAATCCCGTATAGCTGAAGCTCGGATTGGCCAGGCCCATGGCCACCGTCTGATCTTCGAACCAGCCGTTTCCATCATTTACATACAGGGTATTGGTCTCCCGGATCACATGGGTCATGAACAGATCCTGGTCACCGTCGGCATCGAAATCCGCGGCATCCACGCCCATGCTCGCTTCGGCGGACCCGGCCATGTTCACGGCCACGCCCGCCAGCAATGCCTCTTCGGAAAAAGTGCCGTCCTTCTGGTTGATCCACAGCTGATTCGGAACGCCGTCGTTGGCAACGTAGATGTCTGGCCAATGATCGTTGTTGAAGTCCGCCGTCACGACTCCGAGCGCGCCGCCTTTGGCTTGCGTGATGCCGGCTATGTTACTTACATTCTCGAAGGAACCGTCGTGTTTGTTGTGAAACAGCAGATCGGTGTGAGATTCGTAGGACAGCGGGCCACAGTACTCTTCGCGCTTGGAGACGGTGTAACAGAGCTTTTTCCTGTCGAGCTGGTATTTCACGTAGTTTCCGATGTACAGGTCCAGCCAGCCATCCCGGTCGTAATCCACAAAGGAAGCTGGCACCGCCCAGCGCGGATCATCGATACCGGCGGTGGCCGAAACGTCCCTGAAGGTACCATCGCCGTTGTTAACCCACAGCTGGTTGGGCCCCCAGTTCGTAATCAGCAGATCGACCCAGCCATCGTTATTGAAATCCGCGGCCGCCACGCCCATGGCATAACCTTGTGCATTCAGACCGCTGGCTTGCGTGACATCGGTGAACCGCAACACGGGTTTGCCGTCGATGATTTCCAGATCGTTACGGTAAAGACGGTCTGTCAGGGGGCGGTGTGGGTCTTTTGGGGGGATCGTGGCCTGGGCGGGTTCGAGTGTCGGGTCCAGCATGTGTCCCTGGCCCAGATAGATGTCCAGGTCGCCATCGTTGTCGAAGTCGAACAGCCCGGCACCGGCGCCGACCATTTCCACCATATGCAGGTCGCCCGACATGCCGTTGAAATGCCGGAAATCCAGTCCGGTTTCCTCGGCGACTTCGCGGAACACCCAATCGGCTCCGGAGGCCGCGCCCGGAGCGACCGTCAGGCAGGTCAGACAGCAACCCAGCAGCAGGCGGCGAATTCGTTGTCTGGGACAGCTTGAAGGCGTCATGTGGACCTGTGGGAGAGCATGTGGAACACAAAGGCGCAGATTATATCCCCGTGGAGGCCATACACGCTTCCGCCGGGCGCGCGGCGGGGGACGGGGGCCTGCGGGTTTGAGGTGCCCCGGGTACAATGGCCGCCTTTCGTGAGGATCACCGTGCGCCCGAAGCGAGCGGAAAGTGAGCACCAGGAGCGGCGCCGCCTGGCCCCGGTTTTGCTGACCTGTGTGTTGGCCACGCTGGCCGGGTGCGGCAGGCCGCCGTCGGTGCAACAGGGCCTGACGGTGGAAATCACCGGCGTTGATTATAATTGGCATATCCGGTATCCAGGTGAGGACGGTGAACTGGGCACGCCGGACGATGTATGGACCCTACGTCACTTGCATCTGCCGGCGGATACGGCGATCGAGTTAAAATTGCTGAGCCGTGATTTTCTCTACAATTTCTGGCTGCCCGACCGAAAAGTCTACGAAATCGCGGTGCCGGATGTACCCATGGGCGCCAGCTTCGATTCGGGGCAGGCCAGAGAGGCGGAATTGCTGGGTGACCAGATGTGCGGGTTCTCACACGAGGACCTGATCGGCGAATTGGTCATTGAGCGCGCCGAAGATTTTGAGCGGTGGCTGCAGGCACAGCGCGCCATGAGCGCCGCGGCGGCCCTGCCGGATGAACGTGAGGGCGTGGAAGGACACGAAGGATGATTCAAACGAATATGCTGAAACTTTTGCTGTTGGCTGTTTCGCTGTGCGTTGTGGCCGCTGTGGGAGCGGCGGAAGACAGCCCGGGGGCAGAACAAAACATTCTGCGTCTCCCGGAAGATGTCAGCGATCCCGCCTGGGTCCCGGAACGCCAGCTCCTGCAACAGGAAGCCGCGAAGGGATATGAGGTTTTTCATGATTTCCGTTTTGAAGACCGGGTGGTGGACAGCGGGATCACGTTTGAACACCGGATCGTCGCGGACGCAGGCAAGGCCTACAAGGCCGTCCACTACGATCACGGCAACGGCGTGGCAGCCGCCGATGTGGACGGTGACGGCTTGACCGATCTTTTTTTCGCAACCCAGTTGGGCAGCAACGGTCTGTTCCGCAACAAAGGCGATGGCAGCTTCGAAGATATCACCGCCGGCTCCGGGCTCGAAATCGGCGATGCGGTGAGTGTGGCCGTGGCCTTTGGCGACATAGACAACGATGGCGATCCGGATCTTTTTGTGAGTACCGTGCGTGAGGGAAATCGCTTGTTCGAAAACGACGGCCACGGTCGGTTCAAGGATATTTCGGCGGCCGCGGGCGTGGCTTACAAGGGGCACTCGTCGGGGGCGGTATTCTTTGATTACGATCGTGACGGACTCCTGGATCTGTTCGTGACCAACGTGGGTGTGTACACGACGGATGAGCAAGGACCCGGTGATTACTGGGTCGGTTATCCGGATGCCTTTTCCGGGCAGCTGAAACCAGAACGTTTCGAGACGAGCGTTCTCTACCACAACCAGGGTGGCAACCGTTTCGAGGACGTCACGGAGGCTATGGGACTTCTCGATAACAGCTGGAGCGGGGACGCAAGTCCCATCGATGTCAATCAGGACGGTTGGCCCGATCTGTATGTGCTCAACATGCAGGGCCATGACGAGTATTACGAGAACAATCAGGGCAAGGGCTTCGTAAAAAAAAGCCGCGAATTGTTCCCCGCCACATCATGGGGCACCATGGGTATCATTGTGTTCGATTACAACAACGATGGCCACATGGATATATACACCACCGACATGCACACGGACATGGTGCAGGTGCTGGACTGGAAGGATGAAAAGAACAAGATGCCCAGTCATTATCCGCTGGATTTCCTCGCCACCGACGGCAAGCACGTGATGGGTAACGCCCTGTTTCGCGCCAACGGTGACGGCACCTTCACGGAGGTTTCCGAGGATGCCGGGGCCGAGAATTTCTGGCCCTGGGGTCTGAGTTATGGCGATTTCAACGCGGACGGTTTTCAGGATGTCTTTATTGCATCCAGCATGAATTATCCT
>SMWH01000039.1 GCA_004357005.1 Gammaproteobacteria bacterium | reverse complement strand
TGGATCGGGCGCTCGGAAGGCCTCGAGATCGATTTCCCTGTGGGTGGTGAGACGATTCGAGTATTCACCACGCGGCCAGACACGCTGTTCGGCGTGACCTTCATGGCGCTGGCCCCGGATCACCCGTTGTCGCTGAAGGAAGCGGAAAGCAATCCGAAACTCGAGGCCTTTATCGAGGAGTGTCGCAGCGTCGGAACCGCGGAAGCGGAACTGGCCACGCTGGAAAAAAAGGGTGTGCCCACCTCCATACAAGCCATTCATCCCATCACCGGTGATGTGATCCCCGTCTGGGTGGCCAACTTCATTGTCATGGAATACGGATCCGGCGCCGTGATGGGCGTGCCGGCCCACGATCAGCGTGACTGGGAATTCGCGCGCGCGCACGATATTCCCACACCAAGGGTTATCGAACCCCTGGAAGGCGAACCCGGCGATCTGGAAAAGGGCGCCGATGTGATTTACGGACGGCTGGTGAACTCGGGCGAGTACACGGGGCTGACTTCCGAGGAAGCTTTTGACGCCCTGGCGATTCATTTCGAAAAGGAAGGGACCGGTTGTCGCAAGGTGAATTATCGCCTGCGCGACTGGGGCGTATCCCGGCAGCGTTACTGGGGTTGTCCGGTCCCGGCGGTGCACACGGCCGACGGTCAGACTGTGCCCGCGTCGGAACTCCCGGTTGTGCTGCCTGAAGATGTGACCTTCAAGGGAGTGAAGTCACCCATCAAGGAGATGCCCTCCTTCTACGAGACCACCGTGGATGGCGAACCGGCGAGGCGGGAGACCGACACTTTCGATACCTTTGTTGAGTCGTCCTGGTACTACGCGCGTTTCGCCTGCCCCGACAGTAACGACGCCATGCTGGATGAGCGCGCCAACTACTGGTTGCCCGTGGATCAGTACATCGGTGGCATCGAACACGCGATTCTTCACCTTTTATATGCACGTTTCTGGCACAAGGCCATGCGCGACGAGGGCCTGGTTCAATCCGATGAGCCCTTCACGAATCTGTTGTGTCAGGGCATGGTACATGGCGACACCTATGGTCGTGATCCTGGTGACAGCAAGATCGAGTACTACAACGCGGACGAGGTGGAAGTGCAACGGGGCGCCAAGGGCCGGGTAATCGGCGCGACTCTGAAGGCAGACGGGAAACCCGTGGAGTATCTGGGCATGCTGAAGATGTCCAAATCCAAGCGCAACGGGATCGACCCGCAGCCTTATCTGGATCGTTATGGGGCCGATACCGTGCGGTTATTCATGATGTCCAAGTCTCCGCCGGAACTGTCGCTGGAGTTCTCCGATGCGGATGTGGAAGGCGCGTTCCGTTTCATGAAGGCTTTCTGGAAACGGGTGGCCGCCCATGTGTCTGAAGGCGCCGTGCCGGCGCTGGACGTGGCGGCACTCGATGAACGGCAAAGGGCGTTGCGACGCAAGCTGCACGAAACCATCGAAGGCGTGAGCGATGATGTGGGGCGGCGTTACAAGTTCAACACGGCCATCGCCAAGCTGCGCGCGCTGATCAATGCCATGGATGATTTCGATGACCGCTCCGACCAGGGCCGCTCGGTACTGGACGAGTGCTGGGACGCCATCGTGCGCATGCTGGCGCCGATCGCGCCCCATTGTTGCCAGGCGCTGTGGGAGGGTCTTGGACACGATACGCTGCTCATGAATGAAGCCTGGCCGGATCCCGACCCGGCGGCCATGGTCAGGGACACAGTGGGAATGGTGGTCCAGGTCAATGGCAAGCTGCGGGGGCGTATCCGCGTCTCAACAGAGGCGGAACAGAAGGACGTGGAGGCGGCGGCCCTGGCGGATCCCAACGTGCGGCGTTTTGTCGAAGGAAAACAGGTACGAAAGGTCATCGTTGTGCCGGGTAAAATCGTCAATATCGTCGTGACATGAACATGATCCGCATCGCAGTTCTGTTTTTTCTCCTGCCCTGGCTTGTGGTGGCCACCGTTGGTTGTGGCTACCAGTTGAGAGGGTCTTCGGATCTGCCTCAATACATGGAGCAGACCTATGTCCTGGCGGTGCGGCCCAGCTCACCGCTCGTTCGCGAGGTCCAACGCGTTCTGGCCAACAGCGGCACCAGGGTCGTATTTTCGACCGGCCAGGCGGACGCGGTAATCAGAATCACCCGTGACGATCTGACCCGGCGCGTGTTGACGGTGAGTGAAAAGACCCGGGTCCAGGAGTTCATGCTCGATTACCACGTGGAATTCCGGGTCACCAATTCTGAAGGCAAGGTACTGGTGCCGGATCAGGAACTGGAACTTCACCAGGCTTACGAGTTCAGCGAGACGCAGGTGCTCGGTAAATCCGGTCAACAACAGATCCTGACCGGGGAAATGCATCGTGAAATGGCCGCGTTGATCATGGATCGAATCTCAGCGAGCGCGCGTGGCTAGCCGGCGTCAGCAACGAAGCATTCGATGAAACTGAAGCCTGATCAGCTGAGTGGGCATCTCGCCAAAGACCTGAAAGCTGTCTATGTTTTGGCCAGTAACGAGCCGCTGCTGCTGCAGGAAGCCAGCGAGCAGATCCGGCACACGGCGACGAAACAGGGCTATACATCACGTGAGGTCGTCGCGGCTGACGCGCGCAGCGACTGGGAAAAGTTGTTCGTCGATGCAGCGGAGCCATCACTATTCGCCGAAAGGCGCATACTGGATCTCAAACTGATGACCGGAAAACCCGGTGTCGGCGGCAGCAAGGCGTTGTCCGAGTATGCTGCAGCGCCGGTGGAAGACCTGTTGCTCATCGTCTCCGTGGGTTCGCTGGAAAGCCGTATCCGCTCCTCGAAATGGTACAAATCCCTCGAAAAGGTGGGGGCCTGCATCGAACTCTGGCCACCGCGCCCGGATGAACTGGCCGGGTGGGTGGAGCAACGCATGCGCAAGGCGGGGCTGAAACCCGAAACGCAAGCCGCGGATGTGCTCGCCGAGCGGATTGAGGGTAATCTTTTGGCGGCACAACAGGAGATCGACAAGCTCGCGCTGCTTTATCCCGGAGAATCCATGTCGGCGGACCGTGTGGACGCAGCCGTAGCTGACAACGCGCGCTTTGACGTCTACGCAATAGTCGATGAGGCTCTGGCGGGCCGCGCCGACCGGGTCGTGCGTGTCCTGCAGAGCCTGCGTGCCGAAGGGGCGCCAACCGCGCTCGTATTGTGGGCATTGAGCCAGGATCTGGAAAAACTCGCACACATATCCTGGGAGTGCGAACAGGGCAAGGGCAACGTTGAAAGTATTGTCGCGCGCCAGCGCATTTGGCCGGCGAAACGGCATTTGTTCCAGAACGCAATCCCACGCCGCAGTGCCCGCGGTTGGCGGTCCCTGCTCCAGCGTTGTGCGCGGATCGACAAGGTCATCAAGGGACTTTCGACGGGTGATCCATGGCTGGAACTGGAACGACTCGCTTTGGCCACGGCGGGAGGAACACGATGACTGCCGGGCCGCTGGGAATATTTGGCGGTGTTTTCGACCCGGTTCACTTCGGACATTTGCGTACGGCACTGGAGGTGCGCGAACTCGTGGGGATGGACGATATGCGCATGGTGCCGTGTCGGATTCCGCCACACCGGGACGCGCCGATTGCGTCACCGCAGGACCGGGCCGCCATGCTGCGAATCGGTATCCGCGGGTGCGAAGGTCTGCATCTGGATGAACGGGAACTGCAGCGGGAAGGGCCGTCCTACATGGTGGACACACTCTCTTCGATACGGGAAGAAGAAGGTGACCGACCCTTGTGCCTGGTCCTGGGCGAAGACAGTTTTGCCGGGTTGTACCTGTGGCACCACTGGCAGCAGATTCCGAAACTGTGCCATCTGGTGGTGATGACACGCCCGGTGGACCCCAGGCCAACACCGCCTGAACTCAGGGGTCTGGTGGAAGAACACTTGGCCGAAGATCGTGCAAGCCTGTGCGAACGGCCGGCGGGACTGGTTTTGCCGATAAAGGTTACCGCGCTGGGTATTTCCGCGACACGGATAAGGGTTTTATTGCACCGCGAGAGCGATGCGCGTTACCTGTTGCCCGAAGCAGTGCTGAATTACATTTTGGAAAAGGGACTTTACGGGATAAAGAGTGAATACGGACAAACTGGTTGAACTGGTTCTGGGGGCTTTGAACGATCTGAAAGGGCGCGACATCCAGGTACTGGATGTCAGGGGCAAGACGTCGATTACGGACGTCATGGTGATCGCGAGTGGGACATCGAACCGCCATGTCCGGTCGCTGGCAGATGCCGTGATCGACAAGGCAAAACAGGCCGGGCATGCCCCCCTGGGGATCGAGGGCGAATCTGTCGGCGAATGGGTTCTCGTGGACCTGCTCGATGTGGTCGTCCACGTCATGCAGCCGCAAACCCGTGCTTTCTACAGCCTGGAAAAACTCTGGTCCGTAGACGATGGATTGTCCCTCCAGGCCGAGTCCTGAATGAAGATCCAGTTGATCGCGGTCGGCACTCGTATGCCGGACTGGGTGCGGGCGGGTTTCAATGAGTATGTGAAACGCTTGCCGCAACATTGCGCGCCGCAACTCGTGGAGATCGAAGCTGGCCGGCGGGGCAAATCCATTCCAGCAGACAAGGCTATTGGCGAGGAAACCAGGCGGATAATGGCCAGGATTCCTCCCGATGCGCTGGTTATCGGACTCGATGTCGGCGGCAACGGTTGGACCACGGAAGAACTGGCCGGGCATCTCTCTGACTGGATGGGTGAAGGGCGGGATGTGGCCTTGCTCATCGGGGGTCCCGATGGATTGTCGAAGGAGTTGTTGGAACATTGCGCACGCCGTTGGTCACTGGGCAAACTCACGCTTCCCCACGCCCTGGTGCGGGTGATCGTTGCTGAACAGTTGTATCGTGCCTGGACGATTCTGAGTAATCATCCTTACCATCGTGCCTGATGGTGCGTGACAGGCCCGTGATTGGTATGTGATCGGCATATGATTGTTCTGGCCTCCCGCTCCCCGCGTCGCCGGCAGTTGCTGGATCAGATCCGCGTCGCGTATAAAACCGTGGATGTGGATGTACCTGAGATACGGCAACCGGGCGAAAGCGCAGAGGATTTTGTGCAACGCGTCGCCAGGGACAAGGCGCGCGCCGGTGTTGCGCTGGCCGGTGAGGAGTTGCCGGTTCTCGCGGCGGACACGATCGTCATTGTTGACGGCGAGATTCTCGGAAAGCCGGAGAACGACCGGGCCGCGGCACGCATGCTGACTCAGCTTGCCGGGCGCACTCATACGGTGCTGAGCGCCGTGGCCCTGGCTCAGGGTACGGATGTTTGCTGCCGTCTCAGCCGGAGCGAGGTGAGTTTTCGCGAGCTCAATGCGACTGAGATCCAGGCCTACGTGGCATCCGGCGAGCCTGCCGATAAGGCCGGTGGCTATGGGATCCAGGGCGAGGCGGCCCGGTTCGTCAGGCATCTTTCGGGCAGCTACTCCGGGGTCATGGGTTTGCCCCTGTTCGAGACCGCGGAACTGTTGCGCGATGCCGGAATCGAAGCTTTGTAGATGGGCCATGGATGGGGCCATGGATGGATCGTGGGGCGGGACAGGGGCTGCTAAACTAGAAGCTCGTTTTGGAAAGTCCACGCTCCCGCCCATCGCGCGGGTCAGACCGGGTCTGCTCTCACCCAGGACTTTTCAGTCAGGTACGAATCAAGGCAGGATTGCCCGCCTGATTGTGTTTGCGCGCAAGCGCTTGACGTACCGGCCGAAACAAGTGGCAGAAAAAGAATCTCCGGTTTGGCAGAAGAGATACTCATCAATATAACTCCGCGAGAAACGCGCGTCGTGCACGTGGAAGGCGGCGTCTTGCGGGAAATCTATGTAGAGCGACTGCAGCGGCGGGGGATCGTCGGGAATATCTACAAGGGACGCGTTTCGCGGCTCTTGCCCGGGATCCAGGCCGCATTCGTCGATATCGGGATGAGTCGTGCGGGTTTCCTCCACGCGGCGGATCTCGGTGTGGGGCGCACGAATAATGACAACGGCACGGGCAAGGACCCACCCATCAGCCAGATGCTCCATCAGGGCCAGAATGTGCTGGTCAAGGTCGTGAAGGACCCGATCGGTACAAAAGGCGCGCGCCTGACGGGGCAGATCAGCGTGCCTTCCCGCTACCTGGTGTTGTTGCCAGGGGGTGAAGGGGTTGGCGTTTCGGCGCGCATCGCAAGTCCCGACGAAAGAGACCGTTTGCGCCAGGCCGTGGAGCAGGTGATGCCTGAGGATGGTGACGACGGGTACATCGTCAGGACAGCGGCGGAGAATTCCGCTAACGGCGCACTCGAGAGTGACATTCAATACCTGGCGAAGCTTTGGACATCGATTCAGAAACAGGCTGGGTCAAAGACGCCGGGTCACCTCGTTTATGAAGACCTGTCTTTGCCCCTGCGGGCGTTGCGCGATCTGGCCAGTCCCTCCACCAGCAAAGTGCGCATTGACGATCAGGAGGTGTACGAAAAAGCACTGGAGTTTGCCGCCCGGTTCATTCCCGAACTGGAAGGCCGGATTGAGCGCTATTCGGATCAACCGGCCCTGTTCGAACTCTATGGCGTCGAAGATGAGATCCAGCGCGCACTGGAACGCAAGGTGCCTCTCAAATCGGGAGGGTATCTCGTGATCGACCAGACCGAGGCCATGACCACGATCGATGTGAACACCGGTGGGTTCGTGGGCAGGAGCAACCTCGAAGAGACCATCTATAAAACGAATCTGGAAGCTGCTCAGACGATCGCGCGGCAACTCCGGCTGCGCAACCTGGGCGGCATCATCATCATTGATTTCATAGATATGTTGGATGATGCGCACAAGGCACAGGTCATGCGCACCCTGGACAAAGCGCTCGAGAAGGACCATGCAAAGATCAATCTGGGGCCGCTATCCGATTTTGGGCTGGTCGAGATGACGCGCAAGCGTACACGCGAGAGTCTCGAACATATTTTGTGCGAACCTTGTTCGATCTGCGACGGACGGGGGTTTCTCAAAACAACAGAAACCGTCTGCTACGAGATCTTTCATGAAGTTAACCGCGCCGTGCGGCAGTTTGATGCCGAACGTCTGCTGATATTGGCGGCGCCCCAGGTCGTTCAGCACATATTGGAAGAGGAGTCTGCAGGTATCGCTGAACTTGAAGAGCACATTGGCAAAACCATTGAGTTGCGTTCTGAAGACCAGTACGGGCAGGACCAGTTCGATGTGGTTCTGTTCTGAGAAGCGAGGTCGGCGCGAAGCGTGAGGAGTTTTTTCAAAACCTTCAGACGAGTAACGTGGCGGGCGTTATCCGCTCTTGTGATTGCGGGCGCGATTCTCGTGGGCGTTGCCAAGCTGGTGTTGCCATATTCCGCCAACTACCGCCCCGAGGTCGAGGCGCAGCTTGCGGACTATCTGGGTCAGCCAGTCGCGATCGCTGATTTGACGGCCCGATGGACGGCTTCGGGGCCGATGTTCATTCTCCAGGACGTCGAACTGCTCAACCCGGAAACCGGTATCGCGGAACTGGGCTTTGAACAGGTGCGCTTGCATTACAACATCTGGGCATGGGTCAGTCTCGGCAGCCAGAATCCAACCACATTCACGATCATCGGTACCCGTTTGCTGGTGAGCCGTGATGAGGACGGCAATCTGTCCGTCGAGGGCATGGCGGGTCCCGCGGCAGCAGACAGCGCGGAAGGTCAACCGGGTTTTCTGCCGTGGTTGGTGGCGCAGGGGAACATTCACCTGGCTTCATGGGAAGTGAGTTTCCGGGACCTGGCGCGTCCGGACATGGACATGACCGTCGCGATCCAGCGGCTGCGTCTGAAGAACCGGGGCGACCAGCATTTTCTTTCCGGATCCGTCAAGGTGCCCGACTTGCCGGATCATGAATTTGAGTTCGGTGCCGAATGGACCGGCATGCCGGCCGAGGCCCGTGACGTGGGTATTTATCTTCGCGGCGACCGTGTGCCCGTGAGCGATCTGCTGGCCAAGTTGGGCGTGCAACCGGTAGCGACGCTGTCGGGACTGGCCAGTTTTGAACTCTGGAGCAGTTGGGAAGAACGGCGCGTTCTGGATATCACCGGCAACATCTCCGTCTTTGATGTGCATCTGCAAAGCAACACCATCGACGCCTCGTTCTGGGCGGATATGGTTTCGGGATTCGTGGAGTGGCGTCGGCTGGATGACGGCTGGTTGCTCAATCTGGACGATCTGGAATTCGGCGCGGATGATCACGTTTGGCCTGCCGGTGGTCTGAGTATCCAGACCAGCGAAGACGGGTATGCGCTCGGGGCGGATTATCTTCGCCTCGACGACGTGGCGGCGCTGGTGACCGTGCTGGACCAGTTCGACCCTGATGCGCGGTTGCGGCTCAAGCGTTGGGCGCCGCGGGGTGCCGTCCGCGGTCTGCGCGCCAGCGTGCGGCTGGGCGACGAGGCGCCGTTTATCACCGCTTCCGCGCAACTGGATGGGATCGGTCTCGGGCCCGGCGGTGATGCGCCCAGAATCGAGGGGCTGACCGGGCGAATAGATCTGGACTCCAATGGTGGCACGCTGGATATCTATGGTGCGCAACCGGTTGTCAGCGTTCCCGGGGTTTTCCCGGAATCCCTGCATTTCGACTATGCCACTGGCCAGGTTTCCTGGCGGCGGGAAGAAACCGGCTGGATTGTGACCGTTCCGGAAATATTCATCGGTAACGATGATTTGGATCTGCACGCGCGAGCGCGAATCGAAACCTCTCCTGATGGCAAACCCTTCGTGGATATGTTTGCGACGATCCGGAATCTCGATGTGGAGGCGGCCAAGGGTTACGTGCCCACCGGATTACTGTCCCATAAGAAAACTTTAGTGGAGTGGATCAACAACGGACCGGTGAGTGGGCGCATCACTTCCATCGCGGCCACGCTTTATGGAGACCTGGACGACTGGCCTTATGAAGACGGTGATGGCCGTTTCGAGATGATCGGGAACCTGGAAGATGTGGTGCTGGAATACCACCCGGAATGGCCTCGCGCCGAACAGGTGGACGCGGTAGTCAAGTTCACCGGGCTGGGGTTGCAGGCGAACGTCAACCGAGGCCGCATCTTCGGGACCGAAGTGCTGGAGGCAACGATAAACATCAGCGATGTGACCCGCGCCTTTCTTACGATGGAAGGGCTGGCGCGTGGCCCGGCAGCCGACGGGCTGCGTTTTCTTCGGGAGAGCCCGCTCAACGATCGATATGGCGAACACATCGCGGCGCTGGAAGTAGAAGGCGAGATGCGCGCTGACATCAGGTTGCGCGTGCCGTTGACGGAAGGTACCGGTGAACTGGATATCGTGGGCGAAGTCTCTCTGTTGGGTAACGCGATTACAGAGAAGCGGTGGGGCTTCGCGGTTGGCGACGCCACCGGCACCCTGGGCTTCAGCGATGAAGGCATCAGTGCAGAGGACATCTCGGTGGATTTTCGAGGCAAACCCGGGACCCTGGATCTGCATATCGGCACTGAACTCACGAGCAACGCCGCCAATATTCTTGAGGCGCGTTTGCGCGCAACCATGCCCATCGCCACCCTTCTGACAGATTATCCGACGCTGCTCCCGCTGGCTGATTATGCCCAGGGCGAGTCTGACTGGCTGGTGCGTCTGGACGTTCCGGCGGCGTCCGGGCCGGACGCGGATCCCAATGCCATGATCGTGAGTTCGGATCTCGATGGCATCGAAATCGCTTTTCCCTCACCGCTGTCAAAACCCGCGGATGAAGTCCGGCCAATTGAGGTCGTGTTCAGCTATCCCCAGGGACAAAATCCCATCCGGCTCAGCTATGGCGACGATTTTCACGGTCTGTTCGAGATGGGCGAGGACCGGCTCCGGCGTGGCGTGTTGCATTTCGGGGACACGCCGCCCGAGCTCATGGACGCGGAGGGAATAGCTGTTACGGGCCATGCCAAATCCATCAACGCGGCGGACTGGTGGACCGGGTTCGACGGCCTCTTCGAGGAAGAGGAAGAAGGCAATCCGCCGCTGTTGCGATATGTGGATATACATGCGGAACGGGTGAGTTTCTCGGGGCGTTTTTTCAACAACGTCAGTTTCAAGGCGGAACGGGTGGGCGAGGTCTGGCAGGCGGAGGTCGCCGCCGACGAAGCGGTCGGGCGGATACAACTGCCTGCCCGCAGCGCGAGGCGCAACGCCATCGTGATGGACCTTGATCGCTTCGAATTCCCGGAAGCCATCGATGAAGGATCCGATACGGATGTGGATCCAAGAAACATCCCCGAGTTACATCTGTTTGCGCGGAATTTCACCTACGCGGGATGCCCGTTGGGTGAGGTGCGGCTGGAAACCTACGCGACGGTAGACGGGCTGCAGGTAGGCCTGTTCGAGAGCTCTGGTCCCTTGCATGAAATCCGGGCCACCGGTGACTGGAACGTCAGCGGTGGCCAGGAATACAGTGACTTCGATATTACCTTTACCTCCGAAAACCTCGGAAAATCGCTGGAAGCCTGCGGCGTAGAAGGCGTTTTGAAAGGCGGGCAGACTTTCGTCCAGCTCGATGCGTGGTGGGAAGGTTCTCCGGCGGACTTCCAACTCGCGCGTCTCAACGGGGAGCTCAAGGTGTCCATGGGCTCCGGCAACATGCTTGATGTGGAACCCGGCGCGGGACGAATGGTGGGATTGTTCAGCGTCGAGTCTCTGCCGCGGCGACTCAGTCTGGATTTCAGCGATGTGCTGGAAAGCGGTTTCGGTTTTGACAGCATCGAGGGAACGTTCCGGTTGCAGGTGGGCAACGCCTATACGGACGATATCGTCGTGCAGGCGCCTTCCGGGACCGTTTTGGTGAGTGGGCGCACGGGGTTGGCGGATCGGGACTATGATCAGGAGATCACGGTCAAGCCCAGGATCAGCGGCGCGTTACCGGTAGTGGCCGGGCTGGCGCTGGGTCCACCGGGTGCCGCGGTGGCGCTGGTGTTTCAGAACCTGCTCAAGGATGAGTTGTCGGAGATGGCGGTGTACCGGTATTCGGTGAGAGGATCCTGGGATGATCCCGAGATCGAAACGCTGCCCGCAGTGGACCATTCCGTGCAGGACGGAAATCACGAAACAACTGTGCAGGAACAAAGCGGACGATGAGCGACACTTTTGAATTGGTAACCCGTCAACTGCTCGATCCGGGCGGGCTGGTGGAAAGCGATCTTGGCCGCGTACTCGACAACATGCTCGGCCCCGCCATCGATAATGCCGATCTTTACTTCCAGTATTCGCGTCACGAGAGTTGGGTGCTGGAAGACGGCATCGTCAAGGAAGGCGCCCACAGTATCGAGCAGGGGGCCGGTGCGCGGGCAATCAGTGGCGAGAAAACCGGTTTCGCCTATTCGGACGAAATCGTTTTGCCGGCGCTGCTGGAAGCTTCGAAAGCCGCACGGGCAATCGCCAGGAGCGGCCGGGAAGGGCGACTCCAGGCGTGGCATCGAACGGAGACGTCGGCGCTGTATCAACCTCTGGACCCCGTGGCGAGTCTGGGCGCCCAGGACAAGGTGGATCTGTTACGGAAGGTGGATGTTTATGCGCGTTCGCTGGACGCCAGGGTAAGCGAGGTTATCGTCAGCCTGGCCGGTACCCACGACACGATTCTGGTGGCGGCCAGCGACGGAACTCTGGCCGGTGATGTGCGCCCGCTGGTGCGGATGAACGTGCAAGTGATCGCTGAGGAAAAAGGGCGCCGGGAACGGGGCGTGGCCGGCGGCGGCGGACGTTTCGGTTATGCCTATTTTCTCGATGGTGATTGTGCGCTTGAGTACGCCCGCAAAGCCGTAAAACAGGCGCTGGTCAATCTGGAAGCGGTGGATGCGCCGGCGGGAGAGATGGTGGTCGTGCTCGGGCCCGGTTGGCCCGGTGTGCTGCTGCATGAAGCCATCGGGCATGGTCTGGAAGGTGACTTCAACCGCAAGAAAACATCGAGTTTCGCCGGACGTATCGGTGAGCGTGTCGCGTCCGAGGTGTGCACGGTAGTGGATGACGGCAGCATTCCCGACCGGCGCGGTTCCCTGACCGTGGACGATGAAGGGACGCCGGGACAGACCACGGTACTCATCGAGAACGGTGTTCTGAAGGGTTACATGCAAGACAAGCTCAACGCCAGGTTGATGGGACAGAGCCCCACTGGAAACGGGCGTCGAGAATCTTATGCGCACCAACCCATGCCGCGCATGACCAACACTTATATGCGGGCCGGTGAACACGACCCGGGCGAGATTATTGAATCGGTTGAGCGCGGGCTTTACGCGGTGTACTTCGGTGGTGGGCAGGTGGATATCACCTCGGGAAAATTCGTGTTTTCGACTCAGGAGGCTTACCTGATCGAAAACGGGAAAGTGACTCGCCCGGTAAAGGGCGCCACCCTCATCGGCAGTGGCCCCGAAGTACTCAAGCAGGTTTCCATGGTGGGGAACAACCTGGAACTGGATTCCGGTGTGGGGATTTGCGGTAAGGAGGGGCAGACGGTCCCGGTGGGTGTGGGTCAACCGACCATCAAGATCGACAAGTTGACCGTCGGGGGTACGGCGGCTTGATCGTATGGATTCGCGGCTGGAAAGCCGCTCCTACGAGCCGCGAGTGTTGTCGTCGTCGCCGATGAGGTCGCGCAAATAACGGAATAGCCGACGGAAAGCGTCGGGTGGCCGCTGTTGCTCACGCTCGAGACGCGCGGTCCGGATCAGTTG
>SMWH01000004.1 GCA_004357005.1 Gammaproteobacteria bacterium | reverse complement strand
TGTGCCGTCAACGGACAATGAAGGCTCAGGACGTCCACTTCGCGAAGCAGTTGTTGCAACGGGACGCGCCCGTCACTGGCCGCGCGCCCGGGCAGTTGCGCCACACGCACATCCATGCCGAAGCATTCCCCGCTGCGGGCCACGGCACGCCCGAGCTCGCCTGAACCGATGATGCCGAGTACTTTTCCATCGAGTTCCACGATCGGGAAGTCCAGCAAACAGAACTGAGGGCTGCCCTTCCACTTTCCTTCGGCCAGCAGACGCTGATAGCCCTCCAGGTTCCGACTCAGGGCAAGGATCAGGGCGAACACGTGTTCCACTACGGAAGCCGTGCAGTAGCTGCGAATATTGCAGACGCCGATGCCACGCTCTCTGGCCGCATCGATATCCACGTTGTTGTAGCCCGTGGCAGCCAGAATAATGAGTTGCAAGTCCGCTGCCTGCTCGACGATCTCCCGGGTCAGGGCGATCTTGTTCGTCAGAACAACCCCCGCATCACCAATGCGTTCCAGGACCTGGTCGGTGGGCGTGACGCCGTAACGGATCAGATCCGGCACAACGGTGTCCAGACGGGCGGTGTCGATGTCACCGGCACTGACGGTATCGAAATCGAGGAATACGCCTTTCATGCCAGCTGTCTGCCATTCATGGGGAGTTACTCTGGAATCCGTGGGGCGTGGTGCCGCCGCTATCTTAACCTCAGTGATAGAATGAATGCCCCTGAGTTCACCAGTCACTGGATTCCCGACACTTCAACCATGCGAGCACTGGTCAAACGCGCGCCGGAACCGGGTATCTGGATGGAAGAGGTCCCGGTTCCCGAACCCGGCACCAATGACGTCCTGATCAAGGTCGATAAAACCGCCATCTGCGGCACCGATCTGCACATCTACAACTGGGATGAGTGGTCCCGGCGGACGATCAAACCGCCATTGGTGATCGGCCATGAATTCGTCGGCCACATCGAGGCCATGGGGCCGGGGGTCACCGGTTACAGTGATGGAGAACGGGTCAGCGCCGAAGGACACGTGACTTGTGGGGTATGCCGCAACTGCCGGGCCGGCAAACAACATCTTTGCCCCCACACCGAAGGCATCGGGGTCAACCGCAACGGCGCCTTTGCCGAGTACGTCACGGTACCATCGCGCAATCTCTGGCGAATTCCCGATGCCATTCCTTCAGAACTGGCGGCCTTTTTCGATCCCTATGGCAACGCCACCCACTGCGCCCTGTCCTTCGACATGGTGGGCGAAGATGTGCTCATTACCGGCGCCGGGCCCGTGGGCATCATTGCGACGGCGATCTGCCGTTATGTGGGTGCGCGGCACGTCGTGGTCACCGATGTGAACGACTATCGTTTGAACCTCGCCAGGAACATGGGCGCCACCCGGGTGCTCAACGTCACCCGGGGAACCATGAACGAGGTCATCGAAGAGTTGGGAATGGACGGCTTCGACGTGGGTCTGGAGATGTCGGGCAACCCGATCGCTTTCGAGGACATGCTCGAACACATGTACCACGGAGGCAAGATCGCACTGCTGGGCATCCTGCCCGGCGACACAAAAATCGACTGGGATCAGGTGATTTTCAAGGGGCTGCACATCAAGGGGATCTACGGTCGGCGCATGTACGAGACCTGGTACAAGATGACTCAGATGCTGCTGGGCGGTCTGCCCCTGGACAAGGCCCTGACGCACCGCATCCCCATTGAGGATTTCGAAGAAGGCTTCAAAATCATGCAATCGGGCCAGTGCGGCAAAGTTGTGTGCGAATGGAATTGAAGGATTGATGAATCGCGCCTGGAAAGGCGCTCCTGCAATGAATTACAAGAAGACCCTTGAGGAAATAAAGGCCGAGGGCCTGTACAAGTCCGAGCGGGTGATCACCACCCCCCAACAGGTCGAGATCACCGCCAACGGCCGCGAAGTGCTCAACTTCTGCGCCAACAACTACCTGGGACTGGCGGACAACGCGGAAATCATCGCCGCGGCAAAAAAAGCCCTGGACGATCACGGTTTTGGCATGGCCTCGGTGCGTTTTATCTGCGGCACCCAGGACCTGCACAAGGAACTGGAGCGGGTGGTCAGTACTTTCCTGGGAACCGATGACACGATCCTGTACACCTCATGTTTCGACGCCAACACCGGCCTGTTCGAAACCCTGCTGGGGCCCGAGGACGCGATCATCAGCGATGCCCTGAATCATGCCTCGGTCATCGATGGCATCCGGCTGTGCAAGGCCAGGCGTTTGCGCTACGCCCACAGCGACATGAACGAGCTGGAGCAACATCTCAAGGACTCCCAGGACTGCCCCACGCGCATGATCGCCACCGATGGCGTGTTCAGCATGGACGGCGACCTGGCGAAGCTCGATGAGATCGTCGCCCTGGCGGAAAAATACGACGTACTGGTGATGGTGGATGACAGCCACGCCACGGGTTTCATCGGCAAGACCGGCCGCGGGTCCGCGGAACACCTGGGCGTCCTGGACCGCATTGATATTTTTACCTCCACCCTGGGCAAAGCGCTGGGGGGTTCCTGCGGCGGCTTCACAGCTTCTCGTCAGCCCATCGTGGATCTGCTGCGGCAGCGTTCGCGCCCTTATCTGTTCTCCAACAGCCTGCCACCGGCGCTGGTGGCCGCCAGCCTGAAGGTCTTCGAGTTGCTGACGAAAACCACCGAGCTGCGGGACAAGCTGGAAGCGAACACGGCTTACTTCCGCAAGTCCATGACCGACGCCGGTTTTGACATCAAGGATGGTTTTCACCCCATCGTCCCGATCATGCTCTACGACGCTCCGCTGGCCCAGAAGATGGCCACCGCGCTGCTGGATGAGGGGATCTATGTGATCGGTTTCTTTTTCCCCGTGGTCCCGAAGGGACAGGCGCGCATCCGGGTACAGGTGTCGGCGGCACACGAACGCGCGCATCTCGACCGGGCGGTGGAGGCGTTCACGAAAGTGGGACGCGATCTGGGCGTGATTAGCTGATTCCCGGCATTATTTCGAAGGTGGCAGGCGTTCCGGTTTCGGGACAGTTTCGGTGACAGTACACTTAACTTTGTGCAGGACGCACAACAGGGTATCCGAACAAACCGGGAGTTAAGTGTACTGTCACCGAAACCGGTCTTGGTCGATCAGGAACAGGTAGTCGGATATCTTCGGGTCGTAATCGGCTTGGGGAATAACGGCCCGGCGTTCCTCGTCGATTCGGTACATGGAATAGCCGTAGCCAGCCAGCAAATCGATGGTGTCCGCCGGCGTGAATCGAAAATTGGACGCGGTGATGTGCCCCACTTCGGCGAAGATTGCCGGATGAAAACGCTCGAGGGTCTCGGCGCCACCCCGCAGCACGAGGGGCACAGCTCCCTCCACATCTATCTTCATGAAGTCCATGCGCTCGATCCCCTTGTCCCGCACAAAATCATCCAGGCGAATCGCCGGGGCCGTCTCGGTACGCCATGTGAAGTGACTCAGCTCTTCGGCCAACGGCGCATCGGTGTGTATGTGCGTGCTGCCCGGCGCGATGTTGCCTGAGGGCTTGTATGGCACACACAATTCGATATCCCCGGGTTCGTTGGAGAATACATAGGGAACAATTTCAATGCTGGGCCAACGTCCCACGATGCGCTTCAGGATGTTGCGGTTATAGGTCAGAGGCTCTACGCAGTAGATCCGGCAATCGGGCCCGAAAGTTCTGCGCAATTCCTTGGCGAACTTGCCGTGATTGGCGCCGATATCGAGCACGCACTGGGCGGAAGGAACCCGGCTGGCAATAGTCTCGACGGTGCCCCGGAACTTGCGGCTGAACCAGGCCGACTGCAGATGTTCCAGTCGGATCCAGAAACCGGGTTGCGGGATGGTCTTGCCTGACAACGATCGACCCTTACAGTCCCCGACGCTTCACATGCCCGCGCTCGCCCACTTCCACGAAATTCAGAAAACCGTTTTGAAAGTGCAAAATGCGCTGGAACCGACTGGTTCCGAAATCGTAGATCCATGTGTCGAAATGGACTTGGCCGAAACGACCAACGCCCACACCCGGACGGATTAGCTGACCGCCGTACCAGGACTCTGCCCAGGCCGGCTCGCCGCAATGGAACCACACTTCGTACTTGGAAATACCGATAAAAAACATGGCCGGTTTGCACTGCCGCCGGCGATAGGGCACCCAGCCGTATCCCAGATGGTCAATCCTCACGAGACGCAGGTTCTGGAAAGTAAACAGGCGAATGAAGCGATCGGGACCACGGTTGTAGTACCACTGCTCGATGAACACCTGGTCATACACCTGGATAGGGCTCCAGACACCAAACGCCGTCGTCTCGTACCAGCCATCTCGCCAGTCGGGTTCACCGCACAGGTTGATGATGTCGTAACGGGTAGCACCCTCCCTGGCCAGTTGATCCCCACAACTCACCGCGGCCCGCGCGGCGAATGAAAGAACCAACAGGGTTATCAACACCCCCAGACGCATGGCATCACTCTACCAAAAAACCGAGACAGTCACTGTTTTAACGCGACAGGTTCGTTTTTTCGTTGTTTTTTGAGCGACCCGCCGGCACTGTCTGGAACCGGCAAAAAACGAAACTGTCCCGTTTTTCAGACTGCCAGCACATCCATGAGTTCATGAACGGGGGTTTGTTCGGCGCGTTTCTGGTCCGACAACAGTTCGATCGTCTCAGCACAACGCGTCGGGGAAAGCCTGGTGGCCAGCGCGTCCTCGAACTTGCGCACCAGCGCCGGGATACCCTCGGACCGGCGGCGGCGGTGGCCGATCGGATAATCGATCTGCACCCGCTCCGTGTGGCTGCCATCCTTGAAAAAGATCTGGATGGCGTTGCCGATGGCCCGCTTGTCAGGCTCGAGGTACTCGCGGCTGAAGGTCTCGTTCTCCTTCACCTCCATGCGATCGCGCAACATATCGATGCGGGGATCCGAAGCCACGTTGTCCTCGTAGTGCTCGGCCTTGAGTCCTCCATGAATCAGGGGGACCGCCACCATGTACTGCATACAGTGGTCCCGGTCCGCGGGGTTATCCAGCGGCCCGGTCTTATCGATGATGCGCACCCCCGCTTCCTGCGTCTCGATCACGATCCTGTCGATGTCCTCGAGCCGGTCACCGACCTCGGCGTGCAGTTTGACCGCCGCCTCTACCGCGGTCTGGGCGTGGAATTCAGCCGGGAAGGAAATCTTGAACAAAACGTTTTCCATTACGTAGCTGCCGTATTCCTGGCTCAATGAAAAAGACTTGCCCTTG
>SMWH01000038.1 GCA_004357005.1 Gammaproteobacteria bacterium | reverse complement strand
CGTCACACGCCGCGTGGAATGGCTCGAAATGCGCGAATTGGACTGGGAACGCAAAGCCGAGATGGCCGTCGATAAGGACCGTGACGACCTGGCCAAGCGGGCATTGGGCGAGCGAGTGCGCATCGCCGATGAGGTCAGAGCACTACACAAGGAACAGCAAGCCCTGGATGAACGCGTCCACAAGGTGGACGACGACATCAGCAAGCTTCAGTTCCGCCTGGCCACGGCACGCAAACGGCATCGTGAGATCGTTCAGCGCCAGAAAATCGTGGAACAGGTGCGCAATGCGCAGCCCGCGAAAAGCTCGGAAAAAATCACGGACGTGCTGGGCAAGTTCGAGGAACTGGAGATCAAGATGGACCAGATCGAGTCCCGTATCGAAGCTTATGATCTCGGTTACCACGGTTCACTGGAAGAGGATTTCATGGACCTGGGTGTGAGCGAAGAGGTCGAGAAGGAACTCGCCGATCTGAAATCTCGTCGTTCTCAAAAAGCGGAACCGGGTAAAGGTTCGGGCAAAGGTTCGGGGCGAGCATCTGCTTGAGCAATGGCCGCGGGCCGGGACCTCAAATCCCGGCCCCGGATGCGGAAGGAATCGCGGCTGGAAAGCCGCTCCTACAAAGCCGCTCCCACCGAAACGTACTGATTGGAGATAGTCGATGGCAAACGAATACCGCAACAGACCCAACCGCCTGTATCGCGATCCCGGGCACGCCTGGATCGCCGGCGTATGTGCAGGCATTGCGAAATTCTTCGATGTGAGTCGTTTCTGCGTGCGCCTGATCGCACTCGTGTGTCTGTTTGTCGTGACCGTGCCAACCATGATCGTTTACGGCATCGCCTGGATGATCCTGGACAAACCCCCGGAATATCGGCGTCATCGCGGCGGGGCCGCACAACGAGAGTGGCGTGAAGTTCGTTCCAATGCAGGTGATCGCCTGCGCAACCTGGATCGCCGCATCCAGGATATCGAGGCACGCGTCACCGCCAGCGAATTCGATCTGGAGAAAGAGTTCCGAAACCTCTGATTCGTATCGCAGTTTCGTGAACTCGAGCAGCGGATGCAAAAGCGCCCGCTGCTTTTTCTTGCTTTGGCAATACGCTGTATGGATGCTGAGATGCGGGATTTTTCGGACTGAACCGTCCCGTTGATCAGGGGTCGCTGGCGCTTTGCGCTCTGCCATCCTGGCCGACCAGCAAGGTGGAAAGCCGAAAAAAGCGAAACGTCATCAAGAGTGCCGCCACCGACAAACCCGCAATAAACCCGATCCACAAACCCGCCGGACCGTTACCAGTCTCTATCCCCAGGTAGTAACTCAACGGCAGACCGATCCCCCAGTACGCCAGCACCGTGATGATCATGGGTACCGTGGTGTCCTTGAGGCCGCGCAATGCACCCGCGATGCAGGCCTGCACACCATCGGAAATCTGAAAGATGGCGGCAAGAAACAGCAGCTTGACCGCAACGGCGGTGACGACCGGATCGCGGGTGTAGATGGCCACAATCCATTCCGGGAAAACCAGCATGACGAAGGCCGACGTGAACTGGGTACACATGGTCAGGGCCAGCGCCAGCACCCCGAAAAAGCGCGCGGACAGGTAATCTTTCGCACCCATGGCCTGGCCGACACGCACCGTGGCGGCCATGCCGATACCGAGCGGCAACATGAAAGTGATGGACGCAAAGTTGAGCGCCACCTGGTGGCCCGCCACGATATTCACGCCCAGGGATCCCATGAGCAGGCTCACCGTCATGAACAGGCTGGCTTCCACAAACAAGGTGATCCCGACAGGTCCGCCCAGACGCAACAATTCCCCGAGGATTTTCCCGTTCGGCCACTCGAACTGCCGGAACACCCCCGCGTGCCGGTAGCGCCTGCCGAGCGCCACATAGAGAACGAAACCGATGCACTGTGCCCAGAACACCAGCGCCGTCGCTACCCCACAACCGATGACACCCATTGCGGGGAACCCGAGCTTGCCATACATGAATACCCAGTTGCCCAGGACGTTGAACGCCAGGCCCAGAATGCCGAAGTACATCGTCGGGCGGGTTAGGCCAAGACCTTCACTGAAATAACGCAACACGAAAAACAGGCACAAGGGGGGGATTCCCCAGGACAGCGCGCGCAGATAGCCGCCCGCCAACGCCACGATCTCGGCCTCGATGTCCAACCACGCCATCAAGAGGTCCAGGTGGCGCGTGGCAAAGAACATGACAATGCCGATCATCTGGCTCAACCAGAAAGCCTGGCGCACGGTCATGCCTATCCGTCCGTGGCGCCCGGCGCCATAGTCCTGTGCTACCGTTGCCGTGACCGACGTCAGAATGCCGATAATGAGAATGAGGGGACCGATCCACGCGGCACTGCCGACAGCCACCGAGGCCAGGGCCGTGGCATTGAGATTGCCCGCCATCACGGTATCGACAAAACTCATGCCCACCGCGGCGAGTTGGCCTACCACGATGGGCGCCGCAAGGCGCAGGTACGCAACCGTCTCGACGCGCAACTGGTGCCAACTCAGATTGATCCCCAGAAGATGCATGTGGACGGATCCCTGTTCCCCGAATGCAAAACCGGCAGCGGCGACAAAGCCCGCAGTATACGCAACCACCCGAGAGACTGAAGAGTGGGCCTGAAGAGCAGCGGTGAGCGACAAAGAACATCACACGGCCTCAAGCGATGCGTTGCATCGGCATGCCATGCAGTGCCGCAACTGCGGATACGAACTGAGCGGCCCCTTTTGTCCAAGTTGCGGCCAGCCAGTCAAAACTTTCATGCGCGCTGTCTGGGGGCTCGTCTATGAAATGCTTGATGAGTTTTTCAGTTTTGACTCCCGGGCGTTCAACACCTTTCCGCCGCTGCTCCTGCGCCCGGGTTTCCTGACCAACGAGTACATCGCCGGCCGCCGGGCCCGTTACGTCTCACCCCTGCGGCTTTATCTGCTCGTCAGCATCGTGTTCTTTCTGGCCTTGGCTTTTCTGGCGATCGATGAAGGACAGTTGCAGGATGTCAACGTGAATATCGTTGAAGAAGACAACGCCACGCAGACCGTCGATGTGCTCGCAAAAGCAATGTTACAACTCGAGCGGAACCTGGACAACCAGGATGAGGAGTCAAGCGAAGGCACTCAGGCCACGATCGACGCGTTACGCAGTGAACTCGAAACGGCGCGCCAGCATGTTGCAGAAAATGAAGCTGGAGAGGAGAAAGCGGACGAGGAGGAGCTGGGCCTGTGGTCAATATTCAGCTGGGACGAAGAGCAATTCGAGCGTTATGGTCGCACCCATGGACAACGGGTAGCCGACAACCCGGAACGCTTTATCGACAAGCTGTTCGGCGCTTTGCCCCAGATGATGTTTTTATTGCTGCCGGTGTTCGCGCTGCTGCTGAAATTGTTCTACGCCTTCAGCAAGCGCTTCTATACCGAACATTTGATCGTTGCGCTACAGTCCCATTCTTTTCTGTTCCTCGCGTTTTTGATCCTGTTGCTCGTCTCCGTATCGAGCGCTGCACTGGCAGCTGTCTGGAGCGGTGGCGCCGACACGGTCCGAACGGTTGCTAAATGGACCGCGATCATCATCGGCCTATGGATACCGGTCTACCTGTTTCTGATGCAAAAACGCGTTTACAAACAAGGCTGGTTCCTGACCTTCGTCAAGTTTGGCCTGATCGGGATCGTTTACTTGACTTTGCTGACGTTCGCTATCTTTGCGGCGGCGTTGATCGGTTTCGCAACGACATGATCATCTACGAAGTCAATCTCGCTGTTGACGAGGACATCGCCAACGCGTTCGAGCCCTGGTTGCGTGACCATGTGGAGGAAATGCTCCGATTTGACGGTTTCGCAAACGCCGAGATCCTGAAACAGGGGCCCGAAGACATGACGGAGGCCGAGCCGGAAAAAGAGTACTGGACGGTTCTTTACCGGGTCCAGGACCGCTCGGCGCTGGACAACTATCTCACCGAGCACGCCTTGCGCATGCGCCAGGAAGGTCTGACCCGGTTTCCCGGGCTGAAGGCCTGGCGACGGATTCTCGTGCCGGTTTAAGGAATCGCGGCTGGAAAGCCGCTCCTACAAAGCCGCTCCTGCAATGCCGCCTCCTGCAATATCGCGGCCGGAAAGCCGCTCCTGCAAAGCCGCTCCTGCAGCCGGATGCCGGGCTAGTCGAGGGGTGGCGGTGGCGGCTCCCCCTGGAGCAGGAAGGCCCGTCGTTCCGTCGGGCGCAGATACAACAACTCGTTCAGAAACTGTTCCCGCTCCATGATGCTCATGGCAGCCGCCTTGTTGTTCATGGCGCCACGTTCCTCCGGGCTGAGCTCCGCCCAAAGTCCACGCAGTTGTAGTTTCTGCGCTTCGGCCAGCGCGCCCCAATACCGCATGCCTTCCTTCTTGTGCCGGTCGGCGGTCGCACGGTTGAGGCGTTCGCGCACACGATGGCGTTCGTTGGGCGTCAGATGTTCCCAACGTTGCCGTAGCTCACGCCGTTTCGCGGGCGACAGCGTCTTGAACAGTTCGTAACGTCGACGCACCCGCATCTGTTCGTCCACGGGCAGGCCCTGGAATTCGTGGAAACGCTTCCGGATCTCTGCCCGCTGCAGCCCCGGCAGTTCCTGCCATTCCGTGAAACGCCTGGTCAGCGTCTGCCGTTCGTCCGGCGCCATCGCCACCCAACTCGCCGCCCCATCGGCCAGGCGGGCCTGTTTGTCTGCCGGCAGACTGTCCCACCCATCGTGGTAGGGCGCAAGAATCGCTTGCTGCTCGCGGCTGAGTTCGCTCCAGGTTGTTCCCGCGTTGAGTTCCTGCGCCGACACCGTCACCGCAAACAACAGTATGAGCAGTGTGGTTGTGCGACTAATATTCATCATCCTGTGTCTCGCCGGTCTGTGCCTCGCCCTGTTCGTCGTCATGTTGGGTCAACGCGCGTTTGTCGTCATCAACCGGGAGCAGCAATAACGGATCAAACCAGTGCCCGCTGCGATCCTGAAAGGTCCCAAGAAACTCCAGCAACTCCATGCTTGGCGTCAATTCGATGTTCTCGGGCATCTGCGAAAGTTCCTGTTCCGACCAGGCGCCCCCGGAGATCATGATCCCCAGCAGCATCGCCTTAACCCGCATCCACGTCCGCCTCTTCCAGCCACATGAAAAATTCCAGTTCCTCCAGCATTTCCAGACTGTCGGCCGACACCAGAATTTCCATATCTTCGAGGGGCAGCTCCGGCGCCCCGTCCAACGCCGATCGCGGCCACCAAATTACCGCGACAAGAAATGCCGCCGCCACGGTGCCCACGGGCAAAGTCCACCAGCGGACACCCGCATGTCTCTCACGACTCGCTGCCTCCAGCGCCAGTTGGCGAGCCTGGTTCAGACGCGAAAGCGTCGCCGCATCGAGATGCTCGATGCTTTCATCAAGAAGGCGGCGGGCCAGCTCGACCCGTTTTTCGTCACCTGGGTTCATCCCGGTAATCCTCCAGCACCACACGCAAAGTGTGCATGGCGCGAGATAAATGCGTCTTGACGGAGCCATCGGAACAACCCATGGCCACGGCCGTGTGTCGAACGCTCAAACCTTCCCAGACGCGCAACATGAACACCTCCTGCTGGCGCCGCGGCAATTCCTGCAAAGCCCGGTTCAGGGCTTTACCCGCCTGGGCGCTGCTCAATGCCCGGGAAGGGTCTATCCCGGCCGGGTCCGGGGCCGTCTGGACGAAGTCCTCGCCGTCCTGATTGCCGAACATGACCGTCCAGCGGCGGCGAACCGCGGTGCGTCGGTAGAAATCGGTGATCCTGCTGCGAAGCACACGAAAAAACAGGGGCGGCCAATCACCCTCGGGCTTGTTCGCATAACGTGTGGCGAAGCCCAACATGGTGTCCTGGACTATATCCAGCGCATCGTCGGGGCTGCCGACGGCAACCTGCGCCATGCGAAAAGCACGACGTTCCACGTCTTTCAGAAAATGATCCAGCGGCTTCAGTTGGTCCGACGCCCTTTCTTGTGTAATAGCCTGGATTCCCGCCGCTGGCTCGATATCGCCTGCATTCGCCGCCATGTTCAGCGCTGTTGCCACGCTCCGCTACCTCAACCACCCCGCTCGAAAGGGGCCGGGGGTCGGGATCCATCCCTTTGCATCACCTGCGCGGCCCACCCCGGCCCCGGAACCGGCCGCATGGAGTAAAACGCGCACCGGGCGCGGAGGTTGACCGGCTTCAGCGGTTATCCGGGTCCCGGGGGCTCAGAGCTTCGAGTTTCCTGACTTCGTCCCACGCCTTCCAGCCCCCTTCCAACGAGTACACCTGCCGGTAACCCATGTTCTGAAGGGCGAGCGCCGCCAGCGCCGACCGGTTCCCGGAACGGCAGTACACCACGATAAGCTGGTCCGGGTCCCCGGTGATGCGCCCCACCCGGAACTCCAGCATGCCGCGGGGAATGATCTCGGCGTCCGGGATGATGCCTTTCTTTGTCTCGTCGGGTTCGCGCACATCAATGATAATCGCGCCTTTGTCCCGCATCCCCGCCAACTCGTCAACCTCAATCACCTGGATGCGCGTTTTCGCCTGATCCACGAGCTGCTTCGCCGGGACCAGCTCGGTCTCTTCGGCGCCCACAAATCCCGGCGCGAGAATCATGGCACAGAGAATCCAATAATAATTTTTCATGCAACACACCTTCAGATCCCGATACGTTCAAGCGTATCAAGCGTCTGTTTGAGAAGGAGAGTAATGGTGGAGTGACGATCTTCCAAACGCTTAACCGCCTCGTTCAGTTTCTGGCGAAGCGTCGGTGGGTGTTCGGCTTCACCCACGACCCGGCCGATATCCTCCATCAGTTCGCCCAGCAAGGCCCGATCCTCGGTGCTTACTGATTCCGTGCTTTCAAGCTCGTCGTCCAAACGACGAACCAGTTCCTTCAGTCGTTTCTCAGGCATTGTTGGTTCTCCCGTACACTTCGCTCCCCTTATTATCCGGCGATGCGTTTGACGACTACAACCGTCATATCATCGGCCTGCGGCGTGCCGTCCATGAATTTGCGCAGAACTCCGTCGAGACCTCCAATAAGCTCCGCCGCACCCAACTCGCGATGTTCCAAAAAAAAATCACAAACACGCTCGACGCCAAACAGCTCAGACCCACGATGGGCCTCGAAGATTCCGTCGCTCATGATGACGAACAGATCACCAGGTTCCAGTTGCAGTGATTCGGTGTTGTCCACCTCCAGACCGGGCATGATACCCAGAGGCATCAAGGTCGAGTTCAGCAACGTGACCGTATCATCGCCGGCCTTGAGGTACAGCATCGGCGCCTGCCCCGCCGCGCAGTACCTGACACGGTTGTCACGCGCGTCGAGCACGCCGAGAAAAGCTGTGACGAACCGACCGGCCGAAAGATCGGCTTCAAGTTGGTCGTTGATGTGCATCATGGTTGCTTCCAGCCCGGTTTGCAGCCGCGCCGCCATACGGCACATGCTTCTGACCTGTGTAACGCACAAAGCCGGGCCGATCCCGTGACCCGTCGCATCCCCGAGCAGAATCAGTACTCTGTGTTCGTCCAGAGCAATGGCGTCGTATATATCACCGCCGGTCTCTTCCGCGGGTTGCGACCAGCCGGCCAGCTCATAACCATTCATCGACGGCATGGCGTCAGGAAACACACCTTGTTGAATATCGCGGGCGATAGCGAGATCGCGCTCCATGCGTTCCTTTTCCCGGTATTCTTCGATGAGATTGGCCCGTTGAATCGTCACGGCACACTGCGCGCCGAGCGCCATCGCAATCTCTTCATCTACGGAGCCAAAAACCTGGTCGTCCTGCTTATTCAGCACCTGTAATACGCCGACCAGCTCTTCATCAATTCCAATCAAGGGCACGGACAACAGGCAACGCGTCTTGTAACCGGTTTGCTGGTCGATCTCACGATTGAACCGGGAATCGTTATAACAATCAGACACGTTGATGCACAGACGGCTTTGAGCGCATTCACCTGCAATACCCTTGTCGGCTGCGAAACGGATTTCCTCTTCGGCGGTTGCCACCTTGAGATAGAGTTCATCCCTGTCCTGGTCATACAAGAAAACCGTGCCGCGGTCCGCGGCCAGAACGTCTCGGGCAACCTCAACAACGTTGCTGAGAGCTGCCTCGAGTTCCATCGGTCGCGCCAGTTGACGGGTGATATTCAGTAGGCGCCACAATGAGGCAACATCGAGCTGTTTTTCCGGTGTCACGGATTCGTCCTGCATCGCCGGCCCTTCACGTGTGTGTATAGTGTCTGCCGGACCGTGACTGTCGGTACTTATAGGTACGGGCTCCAGCAACCAGTCTGAGCCTACCATTGCCAAGGACCATTGCCGAGGACCATTGTCGAGGATCATTGTCGAGGATCATTGTCG
>SMWH01000037.1 GCA_004357005.1 Gammaproteobacteria bacterium | reverse complement strand
GCCTCGTCGAGAATGAAGGCGTCAGCCCCCGGCAGGAGATCAGCAAACCCCTCCTGCTTCAGAGCCATGTCCGCAAAAAACAGGTGATGGTTGACGACCACCAGGTCAGCCTGTTGTGCCGCGCGGCGCGCGTGCACCACGAAGCAATCGGAATACAACGGGCACTCCGCGCCCAGACAATTCTCCGCCGTGGAAGTGACCAGCGGCCACACCTGCGAGTCTTCGGAGATCCACTCCAGCTCCGTGATGTCTCCGGATTCGGTGTTCCTGCTCCAGGCCGCAATGCTCTCGATTTCCCGGGAATGTTCTGTTGCACGACCGGCTCGTGCCCGCTCCAGACGGTGCAAACAAACATAGTTGCTGCGGCCTTTCAGCAACGCCGCTGACACCGAGAGATCCAACACCCGGGTAACGAGCGGGATATCGCGATGAAACAACTGGTCCTGAAGTGTCTTGGTGTGCGTGGAGATTATGGTGCGCCCACCCGAGAGCATCGCGGGCACCAGGTAAGCGTAGGTCTTGCCCACACCGGTGCCGGCTTCAGCCACCAGGGTCGAACCGGATTCCAGACAAGCTTCTATTTCGCCGGCGAGAGCCTGCTGCTGGGGGCGGGGAGCAAACCCATCAATCTTTTCTGCAAACGGCCCAACCGGACCGAGCAGATCACGGGAGGCTGTCATCGATGTGCGGGACGGGCTCCACGGCGCATTGAGGGAACTCTCGGGCCGCTTCCCGCGCTCCCTGGTCATCCCCGATACGCGGCGCGGCCAGGGCGATGGTGTTCCAGTTTCTTTCGCACAAGGGTCCGATCTTCGGCCCCAATGAAAAGGATTGGCGGGCAAGGCGATTGGCTGATCTGAAATCGCCATCGAGTAGTTGCAACTCAGCCATCTCCTGCAACACCGCCGGATCCCGGGGCGCGATGGCGAGAGCCTGGTTCACGGTTTTTTTCGCGCCGTCGATATCGCCGCGTTCGCGCAGCGTTGTTGCATGTTGCATCAGAATCTCGACAGCCGGGTCCTGAAGGGGATAGACCTGAAGCTGGGCGTTGTCAGCATCGACGTCCGGAATCTCCCTCACGGGCTCCTGCCCCCCAAAACAGGCGAGCAAGCCGAGGCAAGCCGCGGCTGCCAACAGCCGGGGCAGCGACGTCAACGCCCGCCGTTCCCACGTGAATCCGGCATTTTTCGAGCTGATCATGGTCAATGTGTTACGCAAGCACCCGCAGGCCGTTGGCAGTCTGACCGATGGTAAACTCTCCCACCGTTCCGATAAAGACCTGTGTTGTGAAGGAGGACTACATGAGACGCGGAAATCTGGTACTGGCAGCCGTTGCTGCACTCCTCGCCCCCCTGGTGGCGGGAGCGGACAGCCAACTCACCTATGTACGCACAAAGGCCGGCGGCCAGGAATACGTACAGCCACCCATGGAAATTTCCAATGGGAAAATCCGCTTTGCTTCGGACCTGCCGAGCGGGCAGTGGATGCTGTTCGACGAGAGAAAGAAGGTGCTGATCGTGGTGGACGAGAAGGAGGGGACCTGGACTCCGCTCACACCGGAAGGTTTCGCGCAGATCAGTGCGTTGCAACAGCAAGCCATGGAAAGCATACAGGCACGACTGGCACAGCTGCCCGAAGATCAGCGGGAACAAGCCATGAAGATGATGCCGCAGATGCCCGGCATGACCAGAAAAGAAGCCATCCGGACGCAGCGGACGACACGGACCATGGACGTGGGAAAAAACACCTGTGTGGTACTCGAAATCTATCGGGGCAGTCAGAAGACATCGGAATCCTGCGTCGTGCCGAGACAACAACTGGGCATACCGAAAGAAGATTACAATACGCTGATGGCCATGCAGGACTTTTTCGTGGATATTTCATCCAGTTTCTTCGAGATGGACACAAACTATTTTTTCGGCGACGCGAGCCGCGAGGAAATTCCCGTTTACATGGTGGACTTCGACGACAGCGGGCAGGAAACCACCCGTTTTCAATCGGCCAGCTTCGAATCCATTGACCCCGGTCGCTTCAAGCTGGATCCCAGGCTGCGCGAGAAGGACATCATGTCCCAGATGCAGCGATAACCATCGACCCGGCCCGGGACAACATGATCACTTGGGGGGCCTGGCCGAGCCAGGCCCTTTGTTTTCCCCCTCGGCATCACGATGAAACGTTCATGATGAACAGGCCCGGCTGATCAAAAGATGACCGAAAAACGAAAAACAGAAATCTGTCTCTGCCTGCTGGGCACGGCGCCAGAAGTGAATGACCTTCTGGCGAATCGTTTCGAAGCGATACTGGCCTGTACGGAGCATCCTGGAGTTGAGTCTCTGGGACTGTCGGAGGATGCCGGGCCCGTGCAACTCCTCACGGCCGCCGCAGAGAAATACCCGGGACGCGATCTGCTGCTGATGCGCGCCGGCATGGATCTGCCCGACCGTCTCGAGGGGCGGCTGCAACGGGTTCTGCACAGTCGGGCCGATATCGGCGCGGTTTCCCCTCTGAGCGCCACCGACCCCCACCTGTCACCGTTCCCCCCAGGCTGGAATACGGCCAGGCAGCAAATGCCATCAACGGAAGAGCTCGACCGGCTGGTTTTCGATCTGTCGGGGAGAAGCTGGTTCGATACGCACGCGGTGCTGGATGACTGCGTGCTGATCCGCGCCGACGCTGTTTCTTCGCTCGACAAATCCGACCCGGGACTGACTGCGATGTTATCGGGTGGCGGTTGGCGACTGACTGTTTGCGATCACGCCTGCATCTCACGCAGCGACGGCGAATACGCCGTGCCACCCGACGAGCGCGACCCGGATCAACGCGACCCGGCGCCGTTCCTGGCGCCGCTGCGTTACGCGGTGGGTCACGCCCTGCACGACGGTCAATCGCGAGGCGTATGCCCGGGACTCGGGCCGGAACCGGTCCAGCTGCACATCGCTCACAGTTGGGGCGGCGGCATCCAGCAGTGGATAAAAGATTACGCGCAACACGACGCCAGCCGCGTCAACCTGGTGTTGCGCTCCGCCGGCCAGTGGCACCGCAAGAGCTATGGCCAGGTGCTCGAACTGAGCGCCGCTGACGGAAAGGGGCCGCTGTTGGGTCGTTGGGTATTGCCCATACCGATCGACGCCACGGTAGACACCCACCCGGCCTACCACCGCATCGTGCAGCAGATCACGGAGGACTACAGCGTCGACGCCGTCCTGGTGTCTTCCCTGATCGGCCACAGCCTCGATGCCCTGCGTACGGGTTTGCCCACGCGCATGGTTTTTCACGACTACTATCCGGTCTGCCCCGCGCTCAACGCCTATTTCGACGAGGTCTGTCCGTGTTGTGACAAAAAACGCCTGACGCGCTGTTTCGCGGACAATCCCTTCAACCGGATGTTCCGACCCGCGGAGCCCGGATACTGGCTGAAGTTGCGCGACGCCTTCCTTGGCGCGCTGAATGAAAACGACGTGGGTCTGATCAGCCCGTCCCGCTCGGTAGCGGACAACCTGGCGAAACTCGACAAACGATTCGATCCACGGACTTTCTCGATCATTCCCCATGGCAGCATGCCACTGACCGCGTTGCAGGCGCCGGATGCCGCCGCACCCCTGCGGATCGTCGTACCCGGAAGGTTAAAGACCGAGAAGGGCCGCGAACTGCTGCGCGCGGCGTTGCCTGCCTTGCAGGAATTTGCCGAGATCACCCTGCTGGGCTGTGGCCGTGAAGGACGCTCGCTGCGCAGCCTCCCCGGCATCCGGGTCATCGAAGATTACCGGCGCGAAGAACTGTCCGGTCTCATGCGCGACATCGCACCTCACGTCGGCTTGCTGCTGTCCATCGTTCCCGAGAGTTTCAGTTACACCCTGAGCGAACTCATGGCTTTGGGTGTTCCACCCGTCGCCACCCGCCGGGGCAGCTTTGCCGAACGCATTGAAGACGGCGTCACGGGTTTTCTCATTGACCCGGAACCCGAATCCCTTATCAGCATATTGAGAACGTTCATTGATGATCCCGGGCGGCTGGCGCAAGTACGCTCGCGGCTGTCCGGGGTCCAATTGCCCACCTCGGTTGACATGGTGTCCGCTTATCACGAGGCGCTCCCGCTCGCCACGGTCGCTGAACTGCGCTATCCGCTGCGTTCACCGTCCGCCGACGACTACCGCTACAGCGAGACCTTCGATCAGCTGCAACTGGCCCAGACGGTGGTGGGTGAGCAGCGCCACGAAATATCCCGGCACGAACAAGAACTGAAAGTGCGCGCCGAATGGGCCACGCGGCTGGACGCGGATCTCGAGAAGCGCAGCCGCTGGGCGATAGCGCTGGAAAAGGAGTTGGACCACGCGCGTTCCACCTCAGCAACCGAAATCGGCCGCCTCAATGAACACATCGGAACCCTGAATGAACGTGTCGTATCACTCCTGAACAGCACCTCGTGGAAGTTGACCGCACCCATGCGCTGGATCGTGGAACGGTTTCGAGCGGCACGTTACGGCGCCACCAGAACCACCTCACTGGCGCGGCGCGGTGCGCTCAGCCTGCGCACGCGCGGGGTGCGCGGCACGGCGCGGCGCGCCGCTGACTGGCTGCAACGGGGCGAAACGCCATCGCGCATGCCCGAGCTCCCGGATCTGGATCAACCGATCGAACCCCTGCGCTTCGACTCGCCGGACGACCCGGCGGTCTCCATCGTGATCCCGGTGCACAACCACTACAAACACACCTATGCCTGTCTGAAATCGCTGCTGGAGAGCCCGGTCACGGCATCCTTCGAAGTCATCGTTGTGGACGATGCTTCCACGGACGAAACCCCCGAGTTACTCGAACTCATGGCCGGCATCCGGACGCACCGAAACGAAGAAAACCTTGGCTTCATCGGTACCTGTAACGCCGGCGCTGAACTCGCCCGCGGCGTCTATGTGCTTTTTTTGAACAACGACACGGTGGTGACACCCGGCTGGCTGGACGCCATGCTCGACACCTTCGAGGAATTTCCCGACGCCGGTCTGGTGGGCGCGAAACTCCTCTATCCCAACGGCCGTTTGCAGGAAGCGGGCAGCATCGTTTTCAGCGACGGATCCGGTTGGAACTACGGCCGCTTCGAGGACCCGGAAGACCCGAAGTACTGCTACGCCCGTGCCGTGGACTACTGCTCCGGCGCCTGCCTGATGGTCCCGGCCGCCCTTTTCAAGGAACTCGGAAATTTTGACGCCCGTTATGCACCGGCCTACTACGAGGACACCGACCTGGCGTTCAAAGTGCGCTCCGTCGGCAAGCAGGTCATCTACCAGCCGGCAGCGAGGATTATTCATTATGAAGGCGTCACCGGCGGCACGGACACCGACAGCGGGACGAAGCGTTACCAGGTCATCAACCAACGGAGGTTTAGTGATAAGTGGGCGGACGCGCTGAAGGAACAACACCCCGCAGGCACCGATATCGAAATCGCCAAGGAACGGGGCCGAACACGCCATCTGCTGGTGATCGATGCAACGGTGCCACGCCCGGATCACGACTCGGGTTCGGTGCGGGTGCTCAACCTGTTTCGAGTGTTGCTGCGATCCGGTTACAAGGTAACCTTCTTTGCCGACAACCTGATGCGTGAAGACCGTTACACCGAGGATCTTCAGCGCCTGGGCGTGGAGGTGTTGTACTACCCGTGGCTGTCATCGCCCGCCGAATATCTGCGCCACAACGGCAGCCAGTTCGACGCCATCCTGGTAAGCCGTTATTACATTGCCCGCAGCTATGTGCCCCTGATCCGTCAATACGCCCGGAAAGCGCTTTTCGTGTTCGATACGGTGGACCTGCACTATCTGCGCGAGGAACGCATGGCTGAACTGGAAAACGCCCCGTCGTTGCTGGCCGCCGCTGAGAAAACGCGGCGCGACGAACTGGCCGTCGTCCGCGAAGCCGACGTGACCCTGGTCGTGAGTTCGGCGGAAAAAGAAGTGCTGGCGAGCGACGCGCCCGGGTCGTGCGTGAAAATCCTGTCAAACGTGCATCCGGTGGTCGGTTGTCAGTCGGATTTCGCGGACCGCCGCGACATCATGTTCGTAGGCGGTTTCCAGCACCCACCCAACACGGATGCCGTGCTGTGGTTTATCGGCGAGATCTTTCCATTGGTACGCGAGAGCATTCCGGATCTGAACCTGTACGTGATCGGGAGCCGCGTGCCCGAGTCGGTGCGGCGTCTGGGGGAACGCGACGGCGTCATCGTGACCGGTTTTGTTCCGGACATTAGCGGCTATCTGAACGGCTGCCGTCTATCCGTTGCGCCGCTGCGCTACGGGGCCGGCGTCAAGGGCAAGATCAACACCAGCATGAGCTATGGTCTGCCGGTGGTCGCCACGACCCCGGCCTGCGAAGGCATGTTCCTCGAGAACGAGCGTGATGTGCTGATCGCCGATGACGCGCGGGCCTTTGCCGATGCGGTGATCCGCCTGCACCAGGATTCGGAACTGTGGAGTCGTCTCTCGTCGGGCGGACTGCGGAACGTAGAGGAACATTTTTCCTTTGAAGCCGCCCGCATCGCGTTGGAACAGGCCCTGTCCCGCCCATCTGCCGGGTCCGGCCAGGCTGCCTAGCCACACCAGGCCGGTCTGTTCCGGTCAGTTCCTGCGACGCGCCGAAACCACGTTATCGAGAATCGTGAGCCTCGCCAGGATACGGCTGAGTACTTCGATGTCAGCGATTTCCACTGTCACCGTGATCCTGGCGACACCGGTGCTGTCATCCACGCTGGTGTTGAGTTGCGTCACGTTGCTGTCCGAATCCGCCAGAACGGCGCTGATGTCGCGCAAGAGGCCTTTGCGATCCCAAGCCTCCAGTTCCAGATCCACCGGATAAGTTGACGAGGTCGCAAAACCCCACTGAACCTGGATCAGGCGTCGCCGGTCTTCGTCACCGACACGCAGCATGTTCGAACAGTCGCGCCGGTGAATCGTGACACCGCGGCCGCGGGTGATGTACCCCACGACGGTGTCGTCGGGTACGGGTTTGCAGCAGCGGGCCAGAGTCGTCATGAGATTGCCCACGCCTTCGATGGTGATGCCGGTCGGCCCAACCGGGCGCGCCGACCTGAGCTTTAGCGGTGTGCGCGGTTCCTGGAGGCGCGGGCCCGGTCTGTTTTCCGCGAGCCGTGCCACCTGCAACGGCGTGATGTCCCCTGCCCCGATCGCGGCCAGCAACTGTTCGATGCGTTTGAAGTTGAACCGCGCGAGCAACGGTTTGAGTTCGACGGACCCGAGCCCCAGCCGTTCCAGTTCGCGGCTCAGCAAATCCCGGCCTTCGGCCACATGGCGACCGAAATCCATCTGGCGGAACCACTGGCGCACCTTTGCCCGGGCGCGAGCACTGCGCAAATAGCCCAAATGCGGGTTGAGCCAGTCGCGGGCGGGTTCGCCGTTGCGCGTCGTCAACACTTCCACCTGCTCACCGCTTTTGAGTTCGTGGGTCAGCGGCGCAATACGCCCGTTGACCTTGGCGCCCCGGCAACGGTGGCCCACATCCGTGTGAATGCGATAGGCAAAATCCAGGGGGGTCGCTCCCGCGGGCAGATCCACCACGTCACCGGCCGGGGTGAGCACGTACACGCGCTGTTCCGATTCGGACGCGAATGCCTCCAGCAGTTCATGGTCTTCGCTGCGCTCACCCCATTCCAGCAGCCGCCGCATGAGCAACACGCGGCGGTTGAGCGCTTCATCATCATGCTGACCACCTTCCTTGTACCGCCAGTGGGCCGCAACGCCCAGCTCCGCGTCCTTGTGCATGTCGTGGGTGCGGATCTGTATCTCCACGGTCCTGCCTTCCGGGCCGATCACCGCCGTGTGCAAGGAACGGTAAAAATTGCCCTTGGGCGTGGCGATATAGTCGTCGAACTCGCCCCGTATCGGCAGCCACAAAGCGTGGACCTGACCCAGCACCCCGTAACAGGTGGCTACGTCTTCCACCAGCACGCGAACGGCGCGCAGGTCGGACAGTTCCTGGAATTCCAGTTGTTTGCTCGTGAGTTTCCGCCAGATGCTGTAGATATGCTTGGAGCGGCCGGCAACATCGGCGTCGATTCCCGCATCGGCAAGTTTTGACCGGAGTTCCTCAACAAAACGTTGCACGTAGCTGTCCCGGTCATCACGCCGTTCGTCCAGCATCTGCGCTATTTGCTGATACCGGCCCGGCTCCAGGATCCGGAAAGACAGGTCCTCCATCTCCCACTTGAGCTGCCAGGCGCCGAGGCGGTTGGCCAGAGGCGCGTACACATCCGTGGTCTCCCGCGCCACGCTGCGCCGCGACTCGTCGTTTTCGTTTTTTACGAGTACTCGCAACAGGGACAGTTGTTCGCACAAACGGATGAGTACGACCCGGACATCGTTCACAACGGCCAGCAGCAGGCGTCTCAGACCTTCGGCCCGGACGGCGTCCGTCCTTGTTCCGCCGGCGGCGGCAACCCTGCGCAGCTCCCGCAACTGCTGCAACAGACCCAGGATTTCATCGCCGAACTCGTCCACCAGTGTCGGCGGCAATTCGGCGGCATCCGCATATTCGTGACTGAGTACCGCCGCGGCCAGCACGGCAGGTTCCGCGCGCAACTCTTCCAGATACCGCAGCGTGAACAGCAGTTGCTGCCACCGTTCCTGCGAGTCGGGTTCGTCGTTGGCCAGGTGGTCCAGTGAGCGCCGCAGCAAACCGGTTTCGTCCGATTCGCGGCTTACAAGACGGTCAATCTCGCGCCGAATCTGCGGATTGCACGACAGCCACGCATATACCTCTTGTGACACTGCTGGCGGAGGCCAGCGCAAGGCTGGGAGTTTATTCGAATCCGTTCAGAAACAGTACGCTGGAGGTACAGACGACTTCCAGGGCGCCCGCCGGCTCTACCCTGAGAACCGTGGAATCCGCGTCATACACGAAATCCGCATCCACGTAGTACACCAGCGGATCGGCGCCGGGTAGATTGATCTGCAGTCGCGCATGGTTCGGAGACGGGCTGGTTAACAGGCCAACACCGCTGCAAATCAGATCATTGGTAGTGGCCGTGGCAATCAGTTCACCACGACTGTTCTCACCACCATCCAGGTCGAAATCAGCACGGATGGCAGAATTGAGAAAAATC
>SMWH01000036.1 GCA_004357005.1 Gammaproteobacteria bacterium | reverse complement strand
CTCTCGTAGACGAGATGACCCGCAACGAGTGCCCGGATTGCCAGGTCGTTCTCCGCGCCGGAACCGAAGGCGGACCCGACGCCGAGTTGCTCGTCGAATCCTCCGAGCTCTTCCCAAATGCGCTTGCGCAGTCCCATGCAGGCCGAGAGACCCTCGACGAGGTGCTTATCCTCGAGACCCTGGGCGAGGAAGGGCTCCGAACGATGGTAGGACGGTACGAAACCGAGGGCTCGGTCGTGATCGATGGCCCGGACGTTACCGTAGACGATGCCGATGCGCTTGTCGGCGCCAAACGCAGTCCGGAGCGCGGAGACCGTATTCGTCGCGAGAGTGCAGTCGTCGTCCGTTATGAGTATGAGTTCGCCAGTGGCAAGGGAAATCCCGCGATTCCGCCCCGCCGACACTCCTCGTCGGGTCGAACCCTCGACGGTGAGCGATCGCCCGGGGGGTGGCGTCCCCAGACGCTCGATTAGTGCGCCGCGGGTAAGCGGGACCTGGCTCTGGTCCACGACAACGACTTCGATCGTCGCTGCATCCACGGCCAGCGCAGATCGCACGGCCTGGACCACGGCCTCGGGGCGTTCCCGGGTTGCGATGACGACCGAAACCCGATGGTTGGCCGGATCGCCCCCTGCGCTTGTCATGTGCTCGTCACTCGATTCCCGGGCTCCTCGGGGTCACCGATTTCGAGTCGTGCAAGAGAATGTTGACTCTCAAAAGGGCCTCAATTAATGTCGATCCAATGCGTGCGCTGTATTTCATCGTCAGGTATCCGGAGTTTTCGGAGACCTACATCCACGAGGAGATCCGAAGCCTCCGAAAGGACCACGAGGTCCAGATAATCACCTATCGACCGTCGAAGGTTCCCCGCAAACAGCCCTTCCCTTACAAATTCGTCCCGTACCTCGATACCTGCCCGGTGTACGGATCGTATCAAAAGATCGATCGCGAGTTCACTAACCTCTCGCAGCGTTGGTTTCTGCACCAAGTCGGGAAGGTCATCGAGGAATTTCGCCCCGATGTCATGCACGGGCATTACTTTGGGATGGCGTTGATCATGGGTCAGTTGGCCGAACGGCATGGAGTGCCGTACACGCTCCGGACGCATTCCATGGACGTTCTTGCCGAGCCTCGTTCGAAGCTCGAGGGGCTCTGCACCGCGCTGCGCAGCCAGTGGTGTCTACGCGCACTCGTCTTTCCCGCATTTCGCGAGACCCTCCTTGAGCTCGGGGCTCCGGAAGCCAAGGTGGTGAGTTGCTGGCCCGTGCTCAACTACGAGAGATTCCACGATCGAAAAGAGCGCCCCCGGACGGGAGGGGTACTTTGCAGCGGCCCGGCAATCCCTAAGAAGCGCCACCAGGACTTTATCGATCTCGCAGCCAGGATGCGGGGTCAGGGTTTCACCTTTGATCTTTACGCACGGGGTCCCACCGTGAAATTGTGTCGCGCTCGCAACCGGGCCCAGGGCAACCCGGCCACGATCACCTACGTCGATCCGGATGAGATGGGAGACGTCTACAAGCGATACGACTGGTTGGTGTACACCGCCGACGAGACCATCCAGAAGGTCGGGCTCCCGGTGTCCATCGTCGAGGCCCAGGCCGCGGGCGTGGGCGTGTGCTGGCAGGAACTTCCCGGGCGACGGGAGGAGCAACTCGAGTACCTGGGCGGCGCGGGTTTCCTGTATCGCTCTATCGACGAGGTGCCCGAAATCCTCGCGAACGGCTACCCGGACGAGTACCGCGCCCGAGGTTACGAAAACGCCCGCAAGTGCGATATCGAAGGGCACAAGCATCTGCTTACCGACGCGTGGCGCGATGCCAATTCACCGGCTAGCCCAGCGGGATTTGAAATTCCATATGGTTCCTGACGGACAACTGATACCCACAAATCCCCACACAAAAACGGGGAGGCCGCAAAACCCCCACAATGACATTGCTCAAGAGCCTGGGGAGTGGGTAAGTGCTTGAAAAGATGGTGGCTATGGGTGGACTCGAACCACCGACCTCAGCATTATGAGTGCCGCGCTCTAACCAGCTGAGCTACATAGCCACACGAAGAGCCGCGAATTGTCTGGCCGCGCCTGCGCCCTGTCAAGCTGTCACCGCAACCAGGCCGAGAGGTCGCGGCCCAGCAGATCCTGGGTCTTGAGAATGTCCTCACGATAGTTGGCGATCAGCGCTTTGCGCGTAACCGGGTCGAGCCGCACTGGCTCGAGGTTGGCAGCGCGTACCGCGAACAGGATTTTCTGCCCGTATCGTTTCAAAGTCGCAGGCAGGATTCGCTCCACGGCGGCGGTCATCCGGCTGGGTTCCAGGGTTTTCTGAAGCAACCGGTTCCGGGGCTTGCCGGAGGGGTTGTATCGGATGCCGGCGTCGAAGCAAAACTCGCTGTCGATCCCCAACGCCTCGCAGATCGTTGCAAGGAACGCGGCGGGATTCGCGATGAGATCTTCGTATAAGAAGATGTGCAGACGCTCACGGGGGAACTCGGACAGCCAGTGAGATAAATGGCGGAAATAGAATCCCGGATTGAGATAGTGACCGATCGGGCGCACGCCTTCTCCCCGCCCGTCGGCGACCGCCCGGTCAAAATCCAGCGTCTCCCCACCGCTGCGCACCCACGACTGGTAATCAGAAAAAGCGCGCTCGGCCGGATCACGCAATACGGCAATCATCGTCGCTTCGGGAATGAGCTGGCTGACCAAACCGGGAGCGCCCTGACTCACCAGATAAGCGGGTGATCCTTCCCCCGCCCGCTGTCCCGGTTTCGCGCCGTCGAACAACGCTTCGTACTCCCGCTCGCTCAGGGCTTTCCCGGAAAAAGATTCATCCGTTTGCCGGAAGAAATTCGGCTCCTTGACCGGGCACATGAAAATTTGCGGGTGCTGTCCCAGGTAGTTGTGCAGGGACGTGGTCCCGGCGCGGGGAGCGCCGATAACCAGAAAATCAGGAAGCGCCATCGCCGCCTCCCGCGATGAGCTGATACTGCATCAGTCCAGCAGGAAATCGAAACTTTCCTTGAATCGTTCCCGGAATTCCTCCCGGCTAAACAGGTGGCGCTGGGTACCCGCGTGCTCGATCTTGATGGCCCCCATCAAGGAGGCAACGCGCAACGTGGTTTCCAGATCCATGTTATTGATCAGACCGTACAACAAACCGGCCCGGTAGGCATCCCCGCAGCCGGTGGGATCCTTGACGCCCGAGATTCTTGCCACGGGGATCTCAAGCTCTTTTCCGTCCGCGTAAGCCACTGAGCCCTTCCCGCCCCGGGTCACGATCATGGCCTTTACGCGCGCGGAGATCTGCTTCCTGGACAGGCCGGTTTTTTCGCTGAGCATCTCCGCTTCGTAGTCATTCATGGCCAGCCACGTGGCCTGCTCGATGAACGCCTCCAACTCCTTTCCGTCAAACATGGGCAACCCCTGCCCCGGATCGAAGACAAAGGGGATATCCAGTTCGGCGAATTCTTGTGCGTGCTTGAGCATGCCGGCGCGTCCATCCGGGGATACGATGCCGATGGTGACGCCTTCTGCGTCCCGCACGCTGTTGTTTTGAGCGTGATTCATGGCGCCCGGGTGGAAAGCCGTGATCTGGTTGTCGTCCTGATCGGTCGTGATGAAGGCCTGAGCCGTGTAGGAACCGGGCACCAGCCGCACGTGGCCCCTTGACACGCCGCATTCATCCATCCAGTCCGCATACGGTTCGAAGTCCTCGCCGACGGTGCCCATGGGCAACGGGTCGCCATCCAGCAGTTGGAGATTGTAGGCAATGTTTCCGGCGCAGCCACCGAATTCCCGGCGCAGGTCAGGAACCAGGAACGACACATTAAGGATGTGCACCTTGTCCGGCAGGATATGGTTCTTGAAGCGACCTTCGAACACCATGATGGTGTCGTAGGCAAAGGACCCGCAGATCAACGCGCTCATGGATTCCCCCCATGCGACCGAAGCCCGGCCAGTCTACAGAAGATGCTTGAGTTCAGGCAGGTACTTGTCGAACGCGCCCGTATTGAAAGTGACAACCTCGTCGCCTTTATTTATGAGACCCCGTTGAACCAGCTGCTCCAGCGCGGCGAAGCAGGCCGCCCCCTCGGGCCCGTACCAGAGGCCGTGCTCACGCCACAACTCCTGCAATGCACTCGCAATCTCTTCTTCGGTCACGGACACGGCGGCGCCACTACTGGCTCGAATGATGCCCAACACACGTTGGTGGCCCACACCGCCCGGAACATTGAGGCCCGTCGCCAGGGTCTTCCCCGGCTCCACCGGTGTCGTATCGTCTGCACCAGCATCGAAGGCTTCCACCACCGGCGCAGTCGCAGCACTTTGCACGCAGATCATGCGCGGCCGCTCTGACCCGATCAACCCCAGCACCTGCAACTCATCGAAGGCCTTCCACATGCCCACGATCCCGGTACCGCCGCCGGTGGGATAAACAATCACATCGGGCAGATGCCACTCGCCGCCGTTTGCCGTCGGCTCGGCAATTTCCAGGCCCAGAGTCTTCTTGCCCTCGATACGCCAGCCTGGTTCCTGAAACGTCGCGCAGTTGAAATAGCCCTGGGGCAGGTAGATCTCGTCCATGACCTGGCTGGCTTCGCGAATCGTTCCGGATACCAGTTCCAGCACTACATGGGCATGTTTGCGCGATAGTTCCGACACGCGACTGATGATTGGCGCCGGCGTGTCATCGGGCATGATCACGGCGACCTTGAGCCCGCCTGCCACGGCGTAAACCGCCAGTGAATCACCCGCATTGCCCTGGGTGGGCACCACGAGCCCGCGCACCCCCATGCGACGTGCCATCGAGACCACGACACTCATTCCACGGTCCTTGAAACTCCCCGTGGGGTTCACCGCCTCGTTTTTCACGCGCAGCCTGAATCCGGCGCGTTTGGCCAGGGGATAGTCCGGGAGATCCTGCAACATCGTGGCGCCTTCGCCCAGCGACACGATGTCTTCCCGGTCATCGGCCCGGGCGCTGTCGAGGGGCATCAGTCCACCGAAGCGCCACATGTCTTCCCGGTCTGGGTGGTACCAGCTCTGGTTGGGCTGTTCCCTTTGCAACTGATCCAGGTCCAACACCATCTGGACCGGACGCTGGTCCCCGAAACAAAGGTTCATGAGCGTGTCGGGCGGGTACACGGCGCCACAACCGAGGCATTGCAGGGTCTGCAGATAAGCAGGCGTCCTGCCCCTTATTGCAGCAACCTGCGGAACACCCAGTGGCGTCGTTTTCATTCGTTATACTCGCGCGGCCGGCCATTATATTGAGGGATTATTCCCCGGGGCGCCACGTTGACTTCCGGCCCCTGTTGTCGCCGGACTGACGCAAGCGTTTCCGGCGCGTACCGGT
>SMWH01000035.1 GCA_004357005.1 Gammaproteobacteria bacterium | reverse complement strand
GACAACAGGGTGCTTGTTTTCGGCGGAGACGGGCACTACTCCAAGGGACTGGTCGCGGCAGCAAGAGACGCCGACCTGCTGTTTATCGAAGGGATTACGAGGGACAAAGTCGGATTCGCAACCTGGGGTGGCGACACCGAAGAGGAGAAAGTGAAGACGATCAGTGCGTACCACATGTTCCCCAGCGATATGAAAAGGGTACAAGATGAGTCTGGGGTAAAGGGCATCGTGATGGTGCACGTGCAAAACTACAGCGATCCAGAGTCATTTGACCGTCTGGGCGTGTTGAAGGAGATGCAAAAAGAAGGCGTCAAGAACGTCCTTCAAGCTCAAGACGGAGACCTGTACTAGAGCTAACAGAATCGTGAACCCAACGGGGCGCTTCGGCACCCCGTTTTTTCGTCAGCGGAGCCAGAACAGGTTACTTCTGGGCAACGATGTAGACGATCCACCCGGCGTCGGCCTCGCCCTGCAGCGTCGCTTCGTATTCGCCGCTGCCCTCGTCCGGATCGTCCTCGTCGTCCCCTTCCCAGTACACGTCCACCTGGCTGAAACCCGCTTCCACCAGTAATTCCCTCAGTTCCGGCAGGGACCACAGCCGCCAATGGTAAGTAAAGGCGTCGTTGATCCGGGATGCGTCGGGGAAACGGAAATGGATTTTGCAGGTCATGTCCCCGGTGATGGGGTTGTACTCGGCCTGGTCCCAGATGTACTTGAAGCCATCGCATTTGCGTGACTCCTTCATCTCCTGGTACGCCTCGTAGCCACCGAAACAGTCCAGGAACAGGATCCCGTCGTCATCGAGATTGCTCCGCGCCGCCTCGAAATAGCTGCGCAGCTCGTCCCGGGTCTTGAAGATCCAGTAACTGAAGTTCATGGCCAGCAGAATGTCCATACCAGGCGTCGTCGCCGTCAGGACATCGCCATGAATCAGATGCACGCGTGCCAGGGCATCGGGAGAGAGCTTCGAAAGGTTGTGCTGCCGGCCCCATTCCAACGTGGTTTCGTCCAGATCCACCGCCCAGGCGACGTTGTCTTCCCGGCGGCCCACCCACTCGCATGACGTGCCGGCCGTGCCGGAGAAATCTTCCCGCAGCGACCGCGCAGGCCGGTCACGCAACTCTTCATAAACCTCGTCAACGAAATTGATCTCGGTTTCCACGTCCTGGACGGAACGCTGATACAGATCGTGGGGGTCCGCACGCTCTGCCATCGTGGTGCGTTCGGTGCCGTGCTGGCGGTGTTTGTGCTTTCCCTTGCCCATTTGAATTTATCCTGAACCGAATGCTGAGGTGTTTCCGGCGCGTATCTTAGCAGCCGGTCATGACGGCACAAGCACGGGACTGGCAGGAACCGGGTGTTACAGTGCGCCGGTCATGTCCCCCGCCTCCAACATGTCCGCCCCGCTGCGGGGCGCCCTGTTCATGTGCGGCGCGGCGGTGGCTTTTTCGGCCATGGCGGGTTTCATCCGGCTGGCAACGGCGGAACTCCACCCCTTTGAAGTCGTGTTCTTTCGCAACCTCTTCGGTCTGCTGATCATGACGCCCTGGCTCATGCGCGCAGGTTTGGGTGTACTGGCGACGGAGCACATGGGTCTGTACCTATGGCGCACGGTATTGGGCATCTTCGCCATGACGGCCTGGTTCTGGGCGCTCACCGTCATGCCGTTGGCGGAAGCCGTTTCCCTGAGCTTCACGGCACCCCTGTTCATCGCCGTCGGCGCGGCAGTGTTTCTGGGCGAGGCGGTCCGCGCACGGCGAGTCTCGGCCACCATCGTCGGTTTCCTGGGCACTCTCATCATTCTTCGTCCCGGCGCGGAGACGATCTCGCCCGCCGCCCTGGTCACCATCGCATCCGCAGCGCTGATGGCGGGTTCGGCCCTGATCATCAAACGCCTGGCACTCTACGACTCACCCAACACCATCGTGACCTGGATGGTCGTCATGCTGACGCCCGTGTCCCTGATCCCGGCCTTGTTTGTGTGGCAGACGCCGTCGCTCCAGACCTGGATCTGGATGTTTCTGCTCGGCCTCACCGGAACCATCGGACACATGCTGTTTACCCGTTCCTTCAAGGTGGCCGAAGTCACCGCCGTCGTACCCTTCGATTTTCTGCGCCTGCCCATCACCGCGCTGATCGGCTTTCTGGCTTTCAACGAAACAGTCGACCGCTACACATGGATCGGCGCGATCGTGATCTTCGGCGCCGGTGTGTACATCGTCCACCGGGAAGCCCGACTCAGCGAACCGGCGCCGGCCAAACCCCCACCACCCGGAACCTGAAAAAAACGGGACAGCTTCGTTTTCCCAAGAATTTTTCCGCAGAAAACGAAGCTGTCCCGTTTGTTGACATGAAAGGGAATCGCGGCTGGAAAGCCGCTCCTACAAAGAGAGACATGACCTCTGTAGGAGCGGCTTTCCAGCCGCGATTCCTTGTTCATTCGCGCCACGAATGGCGATTCTTTATTTTCGGGGGTAGTTGTTGGCGACGTAGTCTTCGACGATCTTCTTGAAATCATCCGCCAGCGACTCGCCGCGAAGGGTGGCGAATTTCTGACCATCGACGAACACCGGTGCGATGGGCGCCTCCCCGGTTCCGGGAAGGCTGATGCCGATGTCAGCGTGTTTGCTTTCACCCGGGCCGTTGACGACGCAACCCATCACCGCCAGTGACAGGTTTTCCACCCCATCGAAACGCTCCCGCCATCCGGGCATCGCCTCGCGCACGAAGGACTCGATATCTTCCGTGAGTTCCTGAAAATAAGTACTCGTCGTGCGACCACAACCGGGACACGCCGTCACCATGGGACTGAAAGCGCGCAGTCCCATGGTCTGAAGCAGTTCCTGGGCCACCTGTACTTCCACGGCACGTGGTTCGTTGGGCCGCGGTGTCAACGAAATACGAATCGTGTCGCCGATGCCTTCCTGCAACAGGACCGCCAGAGCGGCGCTCGACGCGACGATGCCCCTGGAGCCCATTCCGGCTTCGGTCAACCCCAGGTGCAAAGGGTAGTCACATCGATTCGCCAGATCGCGATAGACCGCGATCAGCGCCTGCACACTGCTCACTTTGCAGGACAGAATAATGCGGTTGCGCGGGAGGCCAATCGCTTCCGCCTGTTCGGCGCTCTGAAGTGCCGACACCACCAGGGCTTCATTAACGACCTCGTCCGCCTCCCGTGGCGAGGACGACGCCGCGTTTTCGTTCATGAGCATCGTGAGCAGGGACTGGTCCAGGCTGCCCCAGTTCACGCCGATGCGTACCGGGCGCTCGTATTCGATCGCCTTCTCAATGATGGTGGAGAACTGGGCGTCCTTCTTCTTGCCGAACCCCACGTTGCCCGGATTGATGCGGTACTTGGCCAGAGCCACGGCGCAATCCGGGAATTCGCTCAGCAAACGGTGACCGTTATAGTGAAAGTCACCGATCAACGGCACGTGGCAGTCTGCGTCATCAAGCCTGGAGCGGATCACGGGCACGGCGGCGGCCGCTTCCGGCGTGTTGACCGTGACCCTCACCAGTTCCGAGCCTGCCTGGGCCAACTCCAGGGTCTGTCTCACGGTAGCGTCCACATCGGCCGTGTCCGTATTGGTCATGGACTGGACCACGATCGGAGCACAACCGCCCACCGGAACCGAACCTACTCTCACCTGGACGCTCGGCCGGCGGCCGATGGGCGTCGGGGCGGCCGATGCCGGTTTGCTTAGGACTGATGCGGTCATTGCGTATATTCTACCGCTCGCGGCAGGATGCCGTCGGATTCGCGGCAGGAAAGCCGCTCCTACAACATGCTGATGGTTACGGGTATGCTTCGCGCTTCGTCATGGGCGCAGATATGAGCAAGGACACGCAGCAAAGCCGGCAACCGGTCCGGGAAGTGACCCTGGGTGAGGCCCAATACACCCTGTTGGGCACGGCGCATGTGTCACGCGCCAGCGTGGATGCGGTACGCGAGGCCATCCGATCCGGGAAATACGATGCGATCGCGGTGGAGTTGTGCAACAGCCGCCACGCCGCCCTTACCCACCCGGATTCCCTGGCCCAGATGGACCTGTTCAGGATCATCCGCGACGGCAAGGCGGGCATGGTGGCCGCCAACCTCGCGCTGGGGGCGTATCAGAAGCGACTCGCGGATCAGTTCGGTATTGAAGCGGGTGCGGAGATGCGCGCGGCCATCGAAGAGTCGGCGGACCGGAAACTTCCCCTGGTGTTGATAGACCGGGAAGTCGGCGTGACCCTTCGACGGGTTGCCGCCAACCTGTCGTGGTGGAAGCGATTGGAACTCCTGAGCGGCCTGTTACTGGGCCTGCTGTCCAAGGAAGAGATCACCGAAGAAGACGTGGAACGCCTCAAGGAAGGCGATCTGCTGGAAACGGCGTTCACCGAGTTCGCGCAACATTCAAAGGAAGTCTATGAACCGCTGATCACCGAGCGCGACCGCTACATGGCGGCCAAACTCAAGCAGGAACACGACAAACACCCGGACCGGAACGTACTGGCCATCGTGGGCGCCGGCCATCTCAAGGGACTCGATGCGGCGCTCGCGGAACCCGGCGACGCGGCGGAGGAAATCGCGGAACTGGATTCGATCCCGGTGAAGCGCCGTTGGGGCCGCGTGTTCGCCTGGGCGGTGGTCGCGCTGATCATCACCGGTTTCGTGCTTGGATTCCGCAAGAGCCCCGAACTGGGTTTGCAGATGGTCATCGACTGGGTGCTCATCAATGGAACCCTGTCCGCACTGGGAGCAGCCATCGCCGGGGCCCACCCCTTGACGATCCTCACGGCTTTCCTCGCCGCACCGCTTACTTCTCTCAACCCGATGATCGGCGCCGGGATGGTGGCCGCGGGTATGGAGCTGTGGCTGCGCCGCCCGGTGGTTTCAGATTTCCAGAAGTTGCGCGACGACGTCACCACGGTTCGCGGATGGTGGCGTAACCGGGTAGCCCGCACCTTGCTGGTGTTCTTTTTTGCCACCCTGGGTTCCGCCATCGGCACCTATCTGGCGGGTTTCCGCATTTTAGAACGCCTGGTTGCCTGAACCCACAGGGTTGGCGTTTGGTGGCACGGTAGACACACGATGGCCACATCGCCGTAGAATAACGGCTCCGCCCCCACGCGTGAGACCGATGCTCAAGAAGCTGTTCAAGAGACCCGGCTGGCAAAACAAGGATCCCGACATACGTCGGCGATCCATCGCGCAACTGCAGGCCGAAGAACTGGGTACGGTGCTTCCGGAACTGGCACGCAGCGACCCGTCTGCCGCAGTCCGGGCGCGAGCGGCGCAGCGCCTGACCTCGCTGGATCTGCTCAAAGAACTGCAGGAAACCGATACCGACGCGGCAGTCAGGGAACAGGCCGGGGCGCGGGTCCGCGCCCTGCTGGCGGGTGGCGTGGCCGAAGGCATCTCACTGGATATCCGGGTAGAAGCGACCCGGACGTTGAACGACGAGCGGCTGGCGGAGCACCTGGTCCGGCACGCGGATGACGCCAGCGTGAGAAAGGCCGCGCTGGCCCATGTCAGTCACCAGGGCATTCTGGCGGAAGTCGTGATCGGTGACAGCGAAGCGGAACTGCGCAAGCTGGCACTGGACAAGGTCGAGCGCGAATCCACGCTGGCCCGGATTGCGGAGAGCACCCGCAAACATGACAAGCGTATTCACCGGCAGGCCAGCGAGCGACTGGAAGCACTGCGCTTTGCCCGGGGCGATGCCGTGATAGTCAGAGAGCGCCACGCGGCCCTCTGTCAGCGGCTGGAACAGGAGATCTGGTCCGGGTCGGGTGCTTTCCCGGCGGCGAAACTGTCCTCCTTCATTGCCGAGTGGAAGGCATTGCCCCAGCCCGCAGAGGCCCCGTTGGCTCAACGTTTTGAGCGCGCCTGCGCCCAGGCACGAAACCGCAACCAGGTCCCAGACCGCTCGGACCGCGACAACACGGAAGAAGAACTGCAGCAACTCTGTGACGCCCTCCAGCGATTGCATGACCAACTCGAGGATTCGAAGCGCATCAGTGCCCAGAACATCGAGGCGCACCGGGGAACACTGGAGACCCTCGTCGCCCAGGGTCGAAACCTGACCGCAAATGCCGGTGATGCTCTCGTCGAACGCTTCAACAGCCTGCACCAGGACGTCGAAGCCCGCCTCGAATCCCTGGCGGCCAACACAGGCACGCCGCGAGAACTGGCCCAGGCACACCGGTTGCTGAACGCGCAACAAGTCAATGAACGCGCGATAGACCGGCTTGAGCAGAGCTGGAAAACCGCCGCCGAGCAGAACCCCGCCGCCTACCAGAGGCACAAAACGAGTTTCCGCGACCTGCTCGGACAGCTGCGCAAGCAGGCGGCGGATGCCAGGGAACAACAGGAAGCAACCCGGCAGCGCTGCCAGGACCTTCTTGCACGCACGGAAGAACTCCTGGAAAGCGGAGACCTGCACGACGCCCGGGCAGCACACCGGGAAGCGTACCGACTGATTCGCGAACATCGCTTTCGCGGCGCGCCGGAGCAGCAGGCACGGGAGTTGAACACGCGATTGCGCGAAATGCAGGGCTGGCAGCACTGGGCCAACGAAAAACAGCGAGTACAGATGTGCGAAGAAGCCGAACAGCTGCCGGACCTGGGACTCGATCCAACGGAATTGGCACGGCGCATAAAAGACCTGCGTGACCGTTGGGACAAGCTGGAGGAAGCTGAAAAACTCCCCGGGGATGAACACCACGCGGCCGGACCGAGACTATGGCGGCGTTTCCATTCAGCCTCTCATCGCGCGTATGCCCCGTGCGCAAAGTATTTCAAGGAACGCGCCCGGGAACGAAACCAGAAACTGGATGACCTGCGGCGCCTGTGTGATCGGCTGGAGGCTTTCACGGCCGAAACCGCTGCCGATGATTTGCGGCAAATGGAAGACGCGGTTCGCCAGGCAGCGCGCGGCCTCGGACAGGTCGGGCAACTGGACCCGCGGGCCCGCGGATCCATGGCCCGGCGCCTGCGTGAAGTCCTGGGCAAACTGAATGAACGGCTGGCGGGTCCGCGGGAACAGAACCGGCAACACAAACAGGCATTGATTACCCGGGCGAAGGGGTTGCATCACATCAAGAACCTGGAAGAGGCCACAAGGAAGGTCCGTGAACTCGAAAAAGAGTGGCGGAACATCGGCCCCACCGATCGGGATAATGAACAGCTGCTGCAAAAAGAATTCCGGGAAGCCTGTCACGTGATCCTGGGCCAGGAAGCCGAACAGTCCGCCGAAGCCGCCCGTGAACGAAGGGCAAAACAGAAACAACTGATCGCGCTTTGCGAGTCTATCGAAAAACTCGCCAAGGCCCGTGGTGATGAACTGCTCAGCGGGGAAGCCAGGATCTGGCAGGCACAAACCGAATGGGACGAACTCGATTACTCGGATCGCAGCCTGGAATCACGTTTTCACAAAGCCTGCGATACACTGCGCGCGCGCCTGCGCCGCCACCAACTCGAACAGCGGGAGTTGGAACTGGCACTGCTGGAAAACAAGGCACAACTGTGCATCCGCATGGAGACGACCAGCGGCGTGCCCGCTGAAGCGATCCTTGCTGACTGGGGTGACCTCCCCGCTTTGCGCGATGAAGCGTTGGACAAACGCATCAACGCCCGTTTTGATTCGGCCCGCCAACCTGTCGAAGGGGCCGCTGAGGGAACCGCCGACAACCTCGCCGCAGCCCGGAAGCTGTGTCTGCGCCTCGAGATCCTTGCGGAAATTGATTCGCCTGCCGATATGCAACAAGCGCGCATGGACTACCGGGTTGCACAACTGTCCAACGCGCTGGCGGGTGGTCAGG
>SMWH01000034.1 GCA_004357005.1 Gammaproteobacteria bacterium | reverse complement strand
TCCCTTGCGGACGTAGTCTGACGCCAACGGCGTATTCAAGAGGATCTCACAGCCGAGTGCCCGACCCTTGCCGTTGGCCTTGGGAATGAGTTGCTGGGCGATCATGGCGCGCAGGTTCAGCGACAGATCCATCAACACCTGGTCGCGGGTGTCCTGGGGGAAGAAATGCAGGATGCGATCCAGGGCCTGATTCGCGTTGTTGGCGTGCAGCGTAGTCAGACACAGATGACCGGTTTCCGCAAAAGTGATCGCGTGTGCCATGGTTTCCCGCGTCCGCACCTCGCCGATCATGATGACATTGGGCGCCTGGCGCAGGGTGTTTCTCAGGGCGATCTCGTAGGAATCCGTGTCGATGCCCACCTCACGCTGGGTGATGATGCAGCCCGCGTGCTGGTGCACGAACTCAATGGGGTCCTCGATACTGACCAGGTGACCGGTGCCATGCTGGTTCCGGTAACCCATCATCGCCGCCAGCGAGGTGGACTTGCCGGCACCGGTGCCGCCGACGAAGATGATGAGGCCCCGTTTCTCCATGGAGAGCTTCTTGAGGATCGGCGGGAGATTGAGTTCCTCGAAAGTCGGGATGCGCGTCTCGATGCGGCGCAGGGTCATGCCCACGTTACCGCGTTGATAGAAGGCACTCACGCGGAAACGACCCAATCCTGAAACGCCGATGGCGAAGTTGCACTCGTGGGTACGCTCGAATTCTTCCCGCTGCACCGGCGTCATCACGCCCAGCACGAAATCACGGGTATCTTCCGATGTCAGCAGGGTGTCCGAGACAGGGACAATGCGCCCGTCGATCTTGAGAGTCGGCGCCAGCCCCGAAGTAATGAACAGGTCAGACGCTTTCTTGTGGCAGACAAGTTTGAGAAGTGAATGCAGATCCATAAAAGTCTCCGGTCAAATCCCCCCTAGACGGCCTGCGCGAACATTTGCTTGTTCTGGGCACGCATCATGGCTTCCGGTTTGGTTACCAGTCCCTTCTGGACGAGTTCCTTGAGATGGTTGTCCAGCGTCTGCATGCCGACGTTGGTGCCGGTCTGAATGGCTGAATACATCTGGGCCACCTTGTCCTCGCGGATGAGGTTGCGGACCGCCGGTGTGCCGATCATGATTTCCCAGGCTGCGGTCCGCCCGCCGCCGATCTTCTTCAGCAACGTCTGGGCGATCACCGCCCGGATAGACTCGGCCAGCATCGATCGCACCATGTCCTTTTCGCCAGCGGGGAAAACGTCGATCACCCGGTCGATGGTCTTCGGGGCCGAGTTGGTATGCAGAGTCGCAAACACCAGATGGCCCGTTTCCGCCGCTGTCATGGCGAGCCGGATCGTCTCGAGATCCCGCATCTCGCCCACCATGATCACGTCCGGGTCCTCGCGCAAGGCTGACCGCAAGGCCTCATTGAAACCGTGGGTATCCCGGTGAACCTCACGCTGGTTGATCAGACATTTCTTGCTCTGATGCACGAATTCGATGGGGTCCTCGACACTGAGGATATGCTGGTAGCGGCGCGAGTTGATGTAGTCAATCATGGCTGCCAGGGTCGTCGTTTTGCCCGAGCCGGTGGGCCCCGTGACCAGCACCAGCCCATTGGGCTGGTCGATAATGTCGGTGAATATCCTCGGACAGTTGAGATCCTCCATCGTGAGGATCGCCATGGGAATGGTCCGGAAAACGGCCCCGACGCCACGGTTGTGGTTGAAGGCGTTGACACGGAATCGAGCCAGGCCGGGGATTTCGAAGGAGAAATCGATTTCCAGGAATTCCTCGAAGTCCTTGCGTTGCAGGTCGCTCATGATGTCGTACAACAACGCATGCACGGTCTTGTGCTCCAGCGACGGCATATTGATGCGCCGGATGTCGCCGTCCACGCGAATCATGGGCGGCAGACCCGCCGACAAGTGCAGGTCGGAGGCGTTGTTCTTGACCGAAAATGCCAAGAGTTCGGCAATATCCATGCAGCAGGGGCCCTCCCCGAGCCCAGAGAATCCCTGTATATATAGGAATTTAGGCCAGATTAACAGAATCCCTGTCACATTGGGGCATACCGAAAAACACCCTCAGGCCAGGCTGGATGCGGTCCAACGGCGGATTGCTGGCGCCATGGAGGCCGCCCGGCGAAAACCGGGTGGCGTGGTTCTGCTGGCCGCCAGCAAGGCCCAGCCGGCGGAGGCCATCGCAGCCTTGTACCGGGCCGGCCAGTCCCGCTTCGGGGAGAGCTATGTCTCCGAGGCGCTGGCCAAAATGGACGCCCTGCAACTGCCGGATATCGAGTGGCATTTCATCGGGCCAGTCCAGTCCAACAAGACCCGCCAGATCGCTGCGCATTTTGACTGGGTCCACAGTGTGGACAGAGAAAAAATTGCCGGTCGCCTGAGCGAACAGCGCGATCCCGCGGCCGCCCCGTTGAACGTGTGTCTGCAGGTCAATATCAGTGGGGAGTCCACCAAGTCCGGTGTGGCACCCGAGGATTTACCAGCGCTGGCAAGCGCTGTGGCCCGGTTGCCGGGACTGAAACTGCGCGGTCTCATGGCCATCCCGGCGCCTGGGAATGACTTTGACGCGCAAAGAGAAACATTCGCCCGGGTAGCTCGATTGAGTGGCGATCTGGTCCAGGCCGGATTCGAACTGGACACCCTGTCCATGGGCATGTCCGCGGACCTCGAAGCGGCCATCGCCGCCGGGTCAACCATGGTTCGGGTGGGCACGGCTTTGTTTGGACCCAGGCCGTGAGCCAGAACCGCGCCCTGGCGTGCACAGCCTTGTTCCGAGTGAAACCTGCGCCGGTCACAGAGGCCGGTGTCCCGGAAACATGAGCCCCGGAGACATAAGTTAGACTAACGCTCCCATCCACCCGGCTGCGAGAAAATGAACGGTCCCTATTTCGGCAACGCGGCTCTTTTTCTGATCAACACCCTGTTCGGCATTTACATCGTCGCCGTTTTGCTGCGGGTACTTCTGCAACTGGTCCGGGCGGATTTCTACAATCCGTTCTGCCAGGTCCTGGTGCGCGTGACCAACCCGCTGGTGGTCCCTCTCCGCCGCGTCATACCGCCGGTGGGCCGAATCGATATGGCCGGTGTGGTTCTGGCGTTTGCGTTGAAGATCGTACAACTGTGGCTGGCCGGGAAGCTCATGGGCCAAACGGTCCCTGTCCCGGCCATGCTCGTTTTCGCAGTGGCGTCGCTGTTGCAGACGCTGGTCACGATTTTCACCGTGACCATCGTGGCCCAGGTGATCCTGAGCTGGATCGACCCGGCCGGGCAGAACCCGGTGGGTGGCTTGTTGCGACAACTCAACGCGCCGCTGGTGAACCCGGTGCGGCGCCACGTCCCCGCCATCGGCGGCCTGGATCTGTCCCCCCTGATCGTTATCCTGACACTCCAATTGGCGAGCATACTGCTCGTGGCCCCGGTTTTTGATCTGGCCGGGCTACTCGCCGCGGGATGACTGACGCTCCCCGCTGGTACCGGTGGTCGGGTTCACAACTGATCCTCAATATCCGGGTTGTGCCCCGCAGCAAACAGGATGAAATCGCCGGGGTGCATGACGATCGCCTGCGTGTTCGGGTCGCCGCACCACCCGTAGACGGCCGGGCCAACACCCGACTGGTCGAATTTCTGGCCGGGGAGTTCGGGGTGGCGAAAGGTGACGTGACCCTGCTGGCAGGCCATACAGGGCGGCGCAAACGCGTCTCAATTGCAGGCCCAAAGCGGCTCCCGTCGGGGATCCAGCCCGCGAAATAAGGCCACCTTGACCCGGGTCTGAACTGGGCCTGAATGGCCCGTTTGTGAAAACACACCGCAAGGTGGCAAAATGAAACCATTACGACAGGCCGTACCCATGTTCGGCCGATGAGGTACCCATCCATGCGTCCACTCATTGTCTCCGTGATCGCCTCTGTCCTCGTTGCCCTGGCCATGGCCGCGCCCGTGACCGCCGAGCAGTCTTCGGAATTCGGCGAGTACGTCATTCACTATGTGGCCCTGCCCACAACCCAACTCTCCCGGGACGTGGCCCGTGCCTATAACATCAAGCGGAGCAAAAGCCGCGCCATGCTCAACGTCACGGTACTGAAAAAACAGGGTGACGAACCCGCCAAACCGGTCACGGCGGAAGTGGTCGCCATTGCCACCAACCTGACCGGCCAGCGCAAGAACATCACCATGCGCACGGTCGGTGACGGCGGCGCCATCTATTACATTGGCGAATTCACCGTCACTCACCGCGAAGTCCTGGATTTCGATATCCAGATAATCACCGCAGACTCCGAAGAACCCATCGGCGTAGAGTTCCGCCAGCAGTTCTACGTTCTCTAAGAAACGATCCGTTTCGTTTTCCGCTCCCGGATAACCGCGCGGCCGGAAATGCTTCTCCTCCTCCGGAAGAGGAAGTCCGCTCGTCGGGAAAGCATTCCCGCCCGCATCGCCCAAACTGCGAAGGACACAAACAACACGCGTTTGCTTGTTGGAGGGTGGCGTGGCGGATACTACTTTCCGGGCGACTGGGCTTTTTCTTCCGGAGCCAGGAAAAAAGTATCGGCCGCGCAAGCGGTCCGGGCAAAACGAGGTTGTCAGGTTTCGGCGGCCCGGTGTTTGGCCCGCATGAAATCACGGTGAGGCACGTGGATGAGGTCGGCCACTTTGCGGACCAGGTATTCCTCATGCTTGTCGAGGACCGAGTCAGCATAGGCCACGCGCCAGAGGTTCTCGATCAGTTTGCACTTCTCCGGCGGCGAAAAATGATCGTTGATATGTGACGTGAATTCGTAGAGCGAAATGGCGCCATCGGCTTCGCCCTCCGCCAGCCTCAGCAGATCCTGGGCCTCTTCGGCGTGCAAATGGAAAGTCGTGCGAACGGCCGCCATGACGACCTCCATTTCCTCATGAGCGACCTGGGCGTCGGCCCGACACATCTCCACAAAGAGGGCGGCCGTTACCACCTGGAGGCGGTGCTCCAGGTCCTCTCCCTCATCCGGGATCCCCATCAGCCTGGTCAGGCTCTCGAGCATGACGAATGTCTCCTGCTGTCCAGCGTTAATATAGTCCAAAGACGCCGGCTTCAGGGTAAATGACCGAAGACAGACAGCGCCGCTTCCGTGGTGTACTCGCACGCCGACAGCCCGATCTTACGGTGCTGCTGGACAAAGTGCACAAGCCACACAATATCGCCGCAATCATGCGCAGTTGCGACGCCACGGGCATTGGCACCGTGCACGCGGTGCCGCTCGCGGGAAACTTCCGCCCACCCAGACATGTGGCCCAGGGGACTCAGAAATGGGTTGAGGTCCGGCGCCACGAGTCCTTTGAGATGGCTGCGAGAACCCTCAGGAATGACGGATTCTCCCTGTATGCAGCGCACCTGTCTGATCACGCCATGGATTTTCGGCAAGTCGACTACACCGGGAAAGTGGCCGTCGTGTTCGGCCAGGAAAAACTGGGGCTGGAAAACGTCGCCGCGGACGATATCCACGTTCACATTGTGATTCCCATGAGAGGAATGGTTCGGTCGCTCAACGTGTCGGTCGCGGCAGCGTTAATCCTGTATGAAGCAGAACGTCAACGCACGGCAGCGGGTTTGTACGACCAACAGCGCATCGAGCAGGAGGAGTACCACCGGCTGCTCTTCGAGTGGACGCAACCCAAGGTGGCGGAGTATTGCCGCCGGCACGGGATGCCCTACCCTGCCCTGGATGATGACGGCGGGATCATCGGACAGCTCCCCGAGATTGGCGTCAGCGGGAACCGCTGACCGTTACCGTCACTTTCCGCGTGTGCGGGGCGTAGCGATGCTCCCACACGAATACGCCCTGCCAGGTGCCGAGTGCGCACTTTCCGGCTGTAACAGGGATCGTCAGGCTGGTATGGGTGATGGCGCTACGGGCGTGAGCAGGCATGTCGTCGGGTCCTTCGGCCGTGTGAACGAAATCCGGGTCACCATCGGGCGCCAATCGGCTGATGAAGGTTTCCATGTCCCCCAGGACCTTCGGGTCTGCGTTCTCGGTGATAACGAGCGAAGCACTGGTGTGATGAATAAAACAGTGACACAGACCCAGGTCCACGCCGGACTTTTGCACTGTCCGCTGCACTTCAGTGGTGATTTCAAAAAACCCGCGGCCGGACGTCTTTACCGTCAGCGAGTCCTGGAAACTCACGGATTGAGCAAAGTCTTCTCCCACTCCTCTCCCTCCAGGCGATAGCGCACTCGCTCGTGCAAACGGTGTTCCCGGCCACTCCAGAACTCGATCATGTCAGGCACCACGCGATAGCCCACCCAGTGTTCCGGCCTCGGGATGTCCCCGCCAGAAAATTTCCCTTCCCTCTCCCGGAAGCGCGCCTCCAGAATCTCACGCCTTTCCAGCGGCGCTGACTGTTCCGACGCCCAAGCCCCGATCTGGCTGAAACGATCACGTGTACGCCAGTAGCTGTCGATCTGGTTTTCGCTGATCTGCTCCACGCTTCCTTCTATGTGAACCTGCCTGCGCAACTCCGGCCAGTAAAAACACAGGGCCGCGCGGGGATTCTCTTCCAGTTGCCGGCCTTTGATGCTCTGAGAGTTGCTGAAAAAGACAAACCCCCGTTCATCGAAAGACTTGAGCAGCACGGTGCGTGCCGATGGCCGACCTTCCCCATCGGATGTCGCCAGGATTACCGCAGTGGGTTCCGGGACGTCCAGTTTCATGACTCGCTCGTACCACTCGGCGAACCGGTTCAGAGCCTCAACATAGACAGAGGACATTTTTTCTACTCACTCACAACAAGGGACCATATCCTTCCCGGTATGTGGGATACCGGAAATCATACCCGGCACTGCGGATTCGCGCGTTCCGGATGCGCTTGTTCGAGCCGGTTTTGTTCCTGACCGGTGTCGGTGGCGACACCCCCAGGCGCTCAGCGAGCCAGGAATTGAGGTCACAATCGGACACCGGCGAATCATCGACGCCCAAATAGAGGGGGTCGGGGGCGGGCAGGGCTTGCAGAAAAGCCAGCATGCCGGCGCAGTCGTCACGGTGAATCCGGTTGGTGTATCGCACCGGTTCTGAGCAGCGGGCATCGCCCCTTTCAACGAGCTGGATCAGACGCGTCCGGCCGGGTCCATAAATGCCTCCGAAACGCACGATGGTCGCAGGCAGGAATGAGCAAACGTCTTCCTCCGCCTGCAACATGGTAAGCCCACGGTAGTCCGTGGGGTCAGCGGGACTGTCCTCATCCACCCATTCGCCGTCATTTTGCCCGTACACCGCCGTACTGGTGACGAGGAAAAACCGGGGCGTGCCGGGCAGCGCGTCAATGAGGTTTCGCGTTCCCTCCAGATAGCAACGCCGGTACGCTCCGCTGGTGCCCGCGTCGGGAGAAGCCAGATAGAAAACGGTATCGAAGGACGGCAGCCCGGCGAGGCTGGAGACATCACACAGGTCTGCGCGAATCGCCTGCACCCCCACGGGTAACTCGCCGTCGCCCCGACGCAGGGCGGCCACATCGTGACCCAGGCGAAGCAGTTCAACGGCCAGCACGCCGCCGACATAACCGCAGCCGGCGATCAGCACGGCGGACACGGTCAGGCGGTAGCGGGTTTGGGGGGGTCTGCCGGACGCTCCGGGGGAAGGAAACGCAACCAGATCAGCCAGACCACCAGCGCATCAAGAATGATCAGCGCCTGCCAGACATAAAGGTGGGCCCACTTGAAGGCCGTAAAGCTCCACTGGCCGATATAAAACAGGCTCACGATACGGATGAGATTGAGAGCCTGAATGGCAAAAAAGCCCGCCACGAAACCGACGACCTTGTGTTTCCATGGAGCGGGGAAAGCAAAGACGGCCGCGAACAGGATGATCACGGCTTCCACGCCGTTACACCCGGCACGGATCTCCACGCTGAAGCCCGAGGACAGGCTCCGGATGATGATCCCCGACGAGGTCACGTCCGAATCGAAGAACTGCATGATCTCGGCGCTGATCGTGGCCAGGATCCCGGTGAAGGGGATCACCACATGCTCCTGCACCGGGTTGAGCAGCTCAACCGTAAACAGGACCCCGAGGAGCACCATGAATGTGACAAAAAAACGAAGCATCGGCACTTCCGATAGAACGATGGGCGCGTATGTTAACGGAGCCCCGCCCGACCAGCAATGCTAGCATTGGCCGCCATGAAACGAAGACGGGACAATATCTTCCTGGTGGGGCCAATGGGTGCGGGCAAAACCACCATCGGGAAGCGGGTCGCCGAGGAACTGGGTCTGACCTTCTACGACCTGGACAACGAGATAGAAAGCCGCACCGGCGCGGACGTCCGGCTGATTTTTGATATCGAAGGCGAAGACGGGTTTCGGAAACGCGAAACGGCCATGCTCGAGGATCTGACCTCCCGCACCGGCGTGCTCGTGGCCACCGGGGGCGGGGCCGTCCTGGCGAAGGAAAACCGCCGGCAACTCATTCGCAACGGGACCGTTGTTTATCTGCACGTGCCGCTGGAAC
>SMWH01000033.1 GCA_004357005.1 Gammaproteobacteria bacterium | reverse complement strand
TTCAACGCCGACACCGCATCGCCCAGGCGCCCCTCGCGAATATAAACCCGGGCCAGGTTGAGAGGTCCCTCAGGCCGCTGCAGTTCCGCCACCTCGTGAAAAGCTTCTTCAGCCTGACGCAATTCACCCAGCCCCCGTTTGCGCAACAATCCGATTCCGTAGTCGTTCCAGCGCTGCCACTCGGGGATGTCCGAAGCCGCGGCGGGAACGGTCGTTTGAGCGCCAACGGGAAACTCGATTTGATCTTCCGCAATCGTCAACACGGGTAAATCGTTGCCGGCAAAATCATCGCCCTGGAAAAAGCGCATGTATAAAGTGTCGAATTTCCGGTAGTTGAGCCGCGCGACCACTTCCACCGTGCCCTCCGCGTCCTCGGGCACCGTAAAAGCATAATGGATCACGTCCGCAGCGCCCGGCGGGATCTGGTTGTTGTAGAGAATCGTGAAGATGTCTTCGGCGTTGCGTCGGTCGATGCGGTTTCCGTCCCGGTCGATCACATAAGCGTTGACAAAGTGGGACCAGGGATCCACTGCCCCGTCTTCGGCACGTCCCCCGCTTCGTCCGATAACGCGTCCGTTGTTGCGAAGCTCCAGTTCCAGCCAGACTTCATTGCTGTCCGCTGTTCCCTGAGTAAACACGTGTCCCATGGTCATGGTCCGCAGCACCACGTCCAACAGATAGCTTTGGCCCGGCATCAGTTCCGGTACATCGGGTCGCAACGGCGCGAACTGCTCCCCTTCGATCGTGCCGCCCACGCGTAAGCTGAAAATATCCACGCGCAGAGAGTCCTCGATGAACTCCTGGTGTGCTTCGGTCACCCACTCCGGGTGTCCGAGCAGAGCCGGCACCGCGGCATTGGCACTGGGAAACAGGTGGTCGTGAACCTTAAGCTCGCCAGAGTCATCGAAAAACTTCGCTCCGAAATCATCGGAGGCAAACAGTGGCATGTGGCAGTTGTTGCAGTTGGGTTGTGCCTCGGGCGGATAGTAGAAACTCGTAATCCCGTGCCCCGACACACCGCTCAACAGAAATGCGTCGTAATGATTCTGACCACGCAGCCACTTGTAATGGTTCAGTTCCTGCGGGAGGTGCACCTTGTGACAGGTGCCGCAGAACTCGGTTGTCTGGTGCAGGGGCTTGAGGAAGGTCTTCTTGTGGAAATCGGGCTTGGCCTTGACGAGGAAACGGTTGAGCCACTGCAGGGTTTCGTCATCACTGAAGGCGAAAGGATAGTGCAACGGCTCCTCAATCGTATAGTCTGCATTGCCTTTGACGCTGTTGACGTTGGTAATCGCGTGACAACCCGTGCAGCTAATCCCTGCCTGGGAAGTCGGATGATTGACATCGTCGAAATCCGGATCATCGAAGGCGCCGCTGAAAAACGGCACCGGGTCATGACACCCGGCGCAGAAACGCGCGGCCTGAACGCTGCCATCGCGATCCATGACGGCCTGCCGGGTATTGCGAACCGAAAAAAGGTAAGCCGGGTTGTTGAACGATGCCAGCCTATGAACGCTGGACGACCAGCGTTCATGAATATCCGCGTGACACTCCTTGCAGTACTGATCCATCATCATCGTGGCCGCCGGGATGAAGTCCCCGGTATTGGTGCGCGCCAGCGACGGGAAGAAGTACTGCTCCCCGCTCTCGGGTCCCGCCACATTCCACTGGCGCGGGTCCTGCATCTGCAGTATCAGCATCGGCACAATGAGCAACGCCGCCACACCGGCCACCGCTCCGCCAAAACGCCAGTTGATGCCTTTGCCCGCAAGACGGTGCAGTACGAACAGCCAGGCAACCACCAGCGGCGTAATGACATGGGCCCAGTAGGCGATTGCGCGACCCGTCGGGTCGCGGATCTCCACCACCGGGATGCCCCGCGTGAGGACCACACCACTGATCAACAGCACGATGGCCGTCACGAACAGTACGTAACCCACTTTCACCGCGCGCCGGTTGGGCCGATCGTGCGCATTGCTGATGTGGATGAGTCCGTACACCACCACCGGGACAATAAACAGCAAACCCAGAACCAGGTGAGCCAGGAACGTGTACTGGTACAGGTAGTTCTGGTAAACGTCCCCCGTCAGCCACTCCATGACCGAGATGGCGGTCAGGTACGCCGAATCGATGATGAGCAGCGCGAACAGCGCAAAAACCACATAAAGCAGTTTGCGCAACTTCGGACCGACGGCGGGAACATATTGCCGCCTCGACCGTTGTGGAGTGATGGATGTGTCGCTCATTCGCTGGTTTTAGTTCCGTGCAAGGACGCCTGGCGATCCTCCGCCAAGCATTGGAAAAACCTCTCAGGTGAAATCGGCGTCAGCGGCCAGCTTGAAACCGGGAATTGTAACGCGCATGCAGGGCTGCGCGTCCAGTCCCCTCGTGATCGAGGACCGGCAGCGGGGCCACCGTGTCCCCGTCCCGCGTATACAGGTCCATATCCTTGGCCCAACCGTTGGTTTCCAGCACCCACCGGCGGCTCCAGCCAGCGGGCAGCGGGGGCAGTTCCGCCGGGAACTCCAGATGGACTTCCTCACCCGGGCCGATAATGACGACGGCGGAATCGATCTCCGCCAGCAGTTCGGTGGCCGGCCCCAGCGCGGTGTAAAAACCCTCCGGGTAACGGGTATCCCAGAACGGGCTGCGCTCCCCGTAGTCGTACTCCGGCCGCTGTTGGGCCAGCTTGCGCCGCGCCGGGAAACCGGTCTTCGACACGCGGGAGTCCGTCAGCGGCAACTCGTGCCGGCGCACTTTCGTTGCTGTCTCGGTCCAGACAACCGCCAGGCGGTCCCAGTAGATTTCCTGAGTCGTGCGCAGACGCAATGCCCGCACCCCGGGCGGCAGCCCCACCAGCGGCACGGAGGCGCGGCGTGGCATTCCCGCCGGGTAGCCGAAAGACGCATGCAGGACCCGCCACCTCCCGGATCCGTCCCGGTACTCCAGCGTCGGGGGCTCGTAACGTCTGCCGGCCTGCCAGGCGGCGAAACTGGTTTGGGAATAACCGTACTCGACCCAGCCGTCCATAATCAGGATGGGCGCGCCCGGCCCGTCGTCGAGTGGCCGGTCAAACTCCAGGCTCAGCACGTGTTCCCCGGCCAGCAGACCCAGGAAACGGGCGTCTTTCGGGCCCACGGGCGCGGCGATCTGATCCCGCTCGACAATCGTGAGGGTCACGTCGTTATCGCGTTCGTTCCGGGCCGACACGGGCACCATCTCCTGCCGGTACCAGCGAGTTTCTCCCGTAGGGTATGGAGCCCCCGTACCCAGACGCTCGTCCAGGACCATTTTCCATTCACCCGGCGAGTCATAGGCCACCAACCGCACCGCGTCCAGATAGACGACCTCCTCCATGGGTTCGGTGATCTTCAACTGGTAGTACCCGTCTCTGGGTTTCAGCAGACCCGCGGGCAGCTGAAAATTTTCCCAGGGTCGCGGCGTTGAATACTGGCCGCGGCCAACATTGAAACCAATACCACCAACGCCCAGGAGATCGCTCACAAACTGGTAACCCTGACCGTCCCAGGCGAACAACACGGGACAACTGGCCAGTTGCCGCTGGGTCTCGGTGATCGCGTGGACCTTGCCGCCCGCGAGATCGAGTTCGGTCTGAAAAACCCCGTCAGACCAGTCGATGGCAATATAATCCGCAGCCGGGGCGCCGCCGAGCCCCACAAAAACCGGTTGCAGGCTCTGACCCGGCCCGGACCCATGACGGAACGTACTCGTCACGGTCCAACGGGACCCCACGCGAACCGCGATGCGCGTCCCGATGCCCGAGGCGTTGGAACGCATGGAATCTCCTTTGTCCTCGCGCCCGGAAAACGTCAGAGCGATGAAATCATGGCGACCCGGCCCCGGCCCCCAGACCAAAAGCTCACCCGCGTCATTGATGCCCGCCAGTGCCGGACCATCCCTGTGGCCGGAAAGAAGCGCCCACCCGGCCAGCGAAACGTCGCTCTCAAACAGTTCTGCGCCCGAGTGCGCATCCATGGCTGACCAGCCGCCCGCGTGGCGCAACAGTATATTGTCCACCCCATCGCCGTTGACATCCGCAAAAAGCATATGGGCGGCACCCTCCTTGCGGAACAACAGATCTCCGACCCACGTTCCCGCCGCGTCCCGCGCCCACTGAACAACCGCGCCATCCGGTGAGATCCCGTACAGCTCGCCGCGACCGTCGCTGTCAAGATCCATGACACCCACCGCGATCAGATCGGCGGAGTTAAACTCATCGAAGCCTTCACCGGCGTGGTAGGCCCAGAGTCGATCGTTGATCAGAACCTGGTTGGGTCCATCGGCATATAAAACGATCAGGTCTGTATCGCGATCCCCGTCCAGATCAGCCGCCGCGATGCCGTGGGCGAATCGTCCGCCGCCGTCGAGTCCCTGCTCCGCCGCGAGAGTTCGAAAGCTGCCATCCAGGTTGTTGTTGTACAGCTCCAACGGCGCATCCGCGTTGACCACGAGGATGTCCAGATCGCCATCGTGATCCGCATCCACGAAAAACGCATCGATGGTATCGGCACTGCCGGCCACCCCGGCGGAACTCCCGATCTCTTCCCATTCCCCGATTGCTGTCTGACGCCACAACTGATTGGCGCCATTGCGCGCCAGATAAAGATCCACGAGACCGTCGTTGTCAAAATCGCCCCAGGCTGATGCCCGCACCTGATCCTCTTGAACAAAGGGCGCGTTTTTCATGCCGCCATCAGCCGACAACAGGGCGCTTCCGGAGCCACCCGTCACCAGCAAATTCGGTGTTGACTCGTTTTCCGCCACGACACTGATGGCGGTGACCGCGTCCAGGGCCAAAGTCGCCACCGTGGCCGGCGATTCGAACAGCTTGCCTGGAGGAATCGATACGGGTTCCGGCGCCGCAAGATTGACGGCAAGAGCGTTCGCCTTGGGACCCATGCGGGTGTATTTGATCTCGGCGAGTGTGGCCCGCGGGTTGTCCGCCAGGCGCTGGTAGGCATCCAGCGCCTCTTTGGCCTCGTCTTTCTGGCCCTGCCGCTGGTGCGCCATGAATACACCGTAATACCCGCTGCGCAGATAGGGATCCACTTCCACCGAGCGCCGGTACCAGTCCACGGCTTCTTCGGCCCTGCCGTCCTGCATCAGCGCCTGGGCGTAGTAGTAGGCAGCGTAGGCATCATCCGGGTCCTGTTCCGCCACCTGCCGGAAGTAGTCGCTGGCGGTAACCGTCTCGCCACTGTTGAGC
>SMWH01000032.1 GCA_004357005.1 Gammaproteobacteria bacterium | reverse complement strand
CACACACGGCGCCGCGTTGGGCGAAGACGAGGTGGCCGCCGCCCGCAAGGAACTGGGTTGGAAGTACCCGCCCTTCGAGATCCCGGAAGATATCTACGCCGGGTGGGATGCGCGGGCGCGCGGGAAAGAGATGGAATCCGATTGGAACCAGCGGCTCTCCTCATATAAAGAGAAACATCCGGAACTGGGCGCGGAGTTCGAACGGCGTATAGACAAACGGTTACCGGATGACTGGTCCGATGTTTGCGAAACCTTCCTGACCGACGCGGCGGAAAAGACCGATCGTATGGCGACCCGAAAAGCGTCGCAGGTCTGTCTGGATGCCTATGGCCCACATTTGCCGGAATTCATCGGTGGTAGCGCGGATCTGACCGGCTCCAATAACACCTTCTGGTCCGGCAGCAAGGACATCACAAAAGACCCCGATGGCAACTACATTTTTTTCGGGGTGCGCGAGTTCGGCATGAGCGCCATCTGCAACGGCATCGGCCTGCACGGTGGATTCATCCCGTATTCTGGTACCTTCCTGATTTTTTCCGACTACGCCCGTAATGCGGTGCGCATGTCCGCGCTCATGGGCATCCGTACCATTTTTGTTTACACGCACGATTCCATCGGTCTGGGGGAGGACGGACCCACGCACCAGCCGGTAGAGCATCTGACAAGTCTACGAGCGATGCCCAACATGGTCGTATGGCGGCCCTGTGATCTGGTGGAAACCGCCGTTGCCTGGCGCCAGGCCATTGAACGCAGGGACGGGCCCACCTCGCTGGTGCTGACGCGCCAGGGACTGGCGCCACAGGAACGTACCGAGGAACAACGGAACCTTATTGCCCGTGGGGGGTACATACTCTATGTGTCCGAAAAAGAACCCCGGGCCCTAATCATCGCCACCGGGTCCGAAGTGGATCTGGCAGTTCGCGCCGCCAAAACCCTGAACGAGCAGAGCATTGGCGTATACGTCGTGTCCATGCCCTCGGCCGAAGTTTTCGAGCAGCAGGACAAGAGCTACCGTGATGCCGTCCTGCCGCCGGACATTCGCGCCCGAGTCGCTGTGGAGGCGGGGGCTACCCTGGGCTGGTCGCGTTACGTGGGTCTCGATGGCAAAGTGATCGGTCTGGATCGTTTCGGTGCTTCCGCCCCGGCCCGGGACGTCTTTGAGTACTTCGGGTTCCGCGCGAGTAACGTAGTAGACGCAGTCAAGTCATTGGTGAAGTAATGCGAAAACTGTTTTGGGCAGTGTGTTTGGTACTGAGTCCGGCGCTTCTGGCGCAAGGTCTGCCGGACAACTCCCGGCATATTGCGGTCACCGGTTACGGCAAGGTCATCGCGGAAGCCGACGAGGCGAAAGTCACCTTCCGGACAACGAGCACGCAGCCCAGGAGTGCGGATGCCAAACGCGATGTGGACATCCGGGTGAACGAATTGCTGGATATCCTGTTGTCGGATCTGCGAATCGATCAGGACGACATCGTGGCTTCCGGTATCAGCCTGCAACCCGAGTACGAATACAGCCGGAACGAACGGTTGTTCAAGGGTTTCCGCGCGAACCGGGCAGTCACCGTTACGCTTCGTGACCTCGACGGACTCAACACGCTGCTGGATACAGCGCTAGGCGCCAGGGTGGACGAGATCGCGAGTATTTTATTCCAGTCTTCCGATGAGGAGGCGCATCGCGCAAAAGCCCGGGAACGGGCCATCGCTGATTCGAAGGAAAAAGCCGAAGCCCTGGCGAGTGCTTACGACGCTACCCTGGGTCCTGTCTACAGCATCCACTACCAGCAACCGCAGGTACAGCCAATGGTCGTCGAACGGGCGATGATGGCTGCTGATGCTGCGTCTGCTTTGCGGCCCGGACGCTATGTGGGCCACATGGTTACATTCGAAGATAGAGTCAACGTGGTCTTCATGCTTGCCGATTAATTGCAAGAGCTAAGAGTCATGAAAAGTTTGGTCTTGTTGGTTGTGTGCGTGGTTCTGGGGTTCGCAAGTGCGAGTGTTTCTGCAAAGGAACTCACTAACGCCGACCTCCTCGAAGCCGCCGTGGCAAAAGGCAGAGACGCGCCGAAGCTTGGAAAACTTGGCACGTACAACGGCACGGATATTATCGTCGAGAACTTCGGCGATATTCGCATCATCCGTTATGACGTCGACAACGCGAAATGCTCCGACGTCAACGGCGTTATGAGGACGGTGGGGACCCCCACGGGGGCGACCGGCACGATACAGCGCTTTTGTGTGCCGGCAGTGCTCATGGGTCAGAAGGAAAAACCGAAGAAGGAAATGCACTAGGCAATTCGCAAGGGAGATCGGAATGGCGATCAAGGTAGGGATCAACGGATACGGTCGGATCGGGCGAAACATTTTGCGTTCGCTTTACCAGGCAGGACGCACGGACCAGATCAAGATCGTTGCCGTCAATGATCTCGGCAACGCAGACACCAATGTTCATCTGACCAAGTACGACACGACCCATGGACCGTTTCCCGGAGATATTCATGTGGCGGGAGACAACATGGTCGTCAACGGTGACAAGATCAAAGTACTGGCCGAGCGTGAACCTGAAAACCTGCCCTGGGGTGATCTGGGCGTGGATGTGGTCTACGAGTGCACGGGGTTCTTCGCCAGCAAGGCAAAAGCTGCCTTGCATCTGATGGGCGGCGCGAAGAAAGTGATCATCTCCGCGCCGGCGGGCAAGGATCTCCCCACTATCGTTTATGGCGTCAATCACGATACGTTGACGGCGGCGGACGACGTCATCTCCAACGCATCGTGTACGACGAACTGTCTGGCGCCCCTGGTCAAGCCGCTCCACGATGTCATCGGTCTGGAACACGGGCTGATGACTACGATTCACGCCTACACCAACGACCAGGTGCTGACGGATACCTATCACACGGACCTGCGCCGCGGGCGGGCGGCCGCCATGTCCATGATTCCCACCAAGACCGGCGCCGCATCAGCCGTGGGATTGGTGATGCCGGAACTGAACGGGAAGCTGGATGGTTTCGCCATCCGCGTTCCCACGATCAACGTCTCCCTGGTGGACCTGTGTTTCACCGCGTCCCGGGAAACGAGCGTGGACGAAGTCAACGAAATCATGAGCCAGGCCGCGCAGGGCGCCCTCAAAGGGGTGCTTCAATACAACAACGAGCCGCTGGTGTCCGTTGATTTCAACACCAACCCGCACTCTTCCATCTTCGATGCCGGTTTGACGAAAGTCATCGGCGGGACGTTTGTAAAGGTCCTGTCCTGGTACGACAATGAGTGGGGGTTCTCCAACCGGATGTTGGATACCACAATCGCTTTGATGGACGCCAAATAGGAGTCCGGCAGGGGGCTGCACAATCATGTTGGAATTTCTCATTCATCTCGCGATCACCGCCGCGCTGCTCATGCTGGTGGCGAACGCGGTAAAAGGCGTTCACATCGACGGCTGGGGGTCGGCTTTTATCGCCGCCCTGGTGCTGGGTCTGGTCAATGGGGTGGTGCGTCCGGTGATGGTTTTCCTGACCATCCCGATCACCGTCGTTACGCTCGGACTGTTTTTGCTCGTGGTCAACGCGCTGATGCTATGGCTCGTTGCCGCGGTATCTCCGGGGATCAAGGTCGAGGGCTTCGGGCCCGCGTTCTGGGGTGCTTTGCTGTTGACCGTGCTCAACATTCTCGTTTCCTGGATTTTTGGGATGGGTTGATAAGCGGGGGGTAGACACCGCGGAAGTGTCATACCCGGTTCAAACGGGACGGGATCCCGCTCGAACAAAGGGGAGTAAACATATGTTCGACGTCAAACGTCGACTCGCGGCTATCGAGGAGCGCCTGCGGCGACTCGAACAAAACCAGGCGCGCGAAACCGCGGGGCGGTCTGAAAAAGCCGGGCTTGAACAGGCCAGGCTCGAGCAAGCAAGAGACATGGCTCCTCCCGCCGGGGACCAGGGTAAAAAGAAAACAACTTCTTCTATTCCCGTCGCCGAGAGCGACAGTCGATCCGGGGTCACCACCATTCTTGGCTGGGCTGGAGCAACGGCGCTGGTGGCTGCCGCGGCCTATCTCATCCGGCTTGCCATCGATTCAGGTTGGCTGACGCCGATCCGTCAGATCGCGTTGGCCGAGTTGGGCGGGCTGTTGTTAATCGTTTCCGGTCTCGTTCTGCGCCGATCGGACAGGGAATACGCCAGCCTGCTGCCGGCGGGCGGTATTGTGATTCTGTTTCTGGCCACCTACGCGGCGCATGTCTATTTCGGGCTGATCGACGCGCCGGTTGCGGGTGCGACCGTAATGTTGATTTGCGTCCTGGCGCTGTGGCTGTGTCGCGTTTTTGGAAACCTGATGTTCGCCTTGTTTTCCGTCGTGGGTTCCTATTCGGCGCCGTTCCTTCTGGATTCCTTGACCCCCGATATCACCGGATTGGTCATCTATTTTTCGGCGTGGAGCGTCCTGTATTGCGTTTATGCCATCTGGATTGGCCAAAGGATCATTTATCTGCTGGCCGCATATATGGCGCTGATCGGGTTTGATGTGATTTGGCGCGCCAGCAGCCCGGAGCAATGGGCCTGGGCTTTTGGTTCCGGTCAGTGGACTCTGGCGCTGGGCTTTCAGACGCTGCAACTCGTTATCTTCGCTGGCGGAACCGCCGCCTATTCCATGAAGTGGCGTTCACCCATGGGCATGGATATGGCCTGGGCCCACGCGCCGGTTGTGGTGATTTTCTACTTTATCCAGTATTCCCTGCTCAACGAGTACTCGCCGGGGTCCGTTTTCTGGATTCCGATGCTGAGCGGGATCGTGATGATGGCCTGTTTCGGATTGGCACGCGCCTATTTGAACGACCCCCTCAAGGGCGCTCGTTTGCTGGTAAGCGCCTACATGGCGCTGGTGCTCTTTCATGCCGGTTTCCTGGATACTTTGCCTGTGGAATGGCGCCCCTGGGTCGGTGTGACAGTTGCCCCGGCGCTTGTGGCGTACGCAGCGTGGCGCGGCAATTGGCGTTCAGTTGATCCGCCGATGTGGTTTGCCGCAGGAACGGTTTACCTGCTCAGCTACGTGCAGGTGATCGCCGATACAGGGTTGAGTGGTGTGCCGGCGAGCATGGCGCTGATGTTCCTTGTCCCGGTTCAGTTGTACATCGCGTACTACTGGGTTCATCGTGTCAACGAGACTGAGACCTGGGGCGTTTTCCTGTTGTACCTGGGTCACGTGGCGTCCATGGCCGCGGCGGTGCATTTACTGGACAGTCGGCTTGAAGTGTCGGTCGCATGGGGCGCACTGGCCATTCTCTGTCTCATCGTGGCTTTGGCCTGGAAAGACCGGCTGCTTGGCCAGTCATCGTTGCTGGTTTTTGGCGCCTCGGGGGCCAAGGTGCTGATTTACGATTTGTCCGACGCCGGTCCGTTGATCCGCATCGGCATACTTGTGGTTCTGGGCATCACTTTTTATCTGGGTGGCCTGCTGTACCAACGTCTGACGGACATCCGTCAGCCGGCGGGCTGAAATATCCGCGGAGGGGGTTATGAAGAAAAATGTCTTGTATCTCGTTTTTGCATGCGTCGCTCTGGCGTTGGCGACGAGTGTGGTTGCCGCCAAGGACTGGGATTTTCTCGGTGAACGGGTCGTTTCGTACACCGTGGATCACGACGTGATCAAAGTGGGCGGATACGAAGGTTCGTTCCGAAAGATTGGCTTCAAGGTCGAGGGAAATGACGTGCGTTTCCGCAAGATTGTTATCCACTACGAGAACGGCAGCAAACAGGAAATCAACAAGAACTTTCGCGTAGATGAGGGAGCGCGGTCGCCGGCTTTTGACTTGGCGGGCAAGCTGCGCAAGATAGATCGCATCAGTATCTGGTACGACACCGTCGGCTTCGACGGCCGTGCAACGGTCCGAGTCTTCGGACTCCGCTAAAAAGCGAAAGGGATCGCGGCCCACGTTTTCTAATTGGGCCGCTCCCACAGGAATCGCGGCCGGCGTTTTTTTTCGGGCCGTTCCCACCGGGGGGGCGCGATTGGAATAAATCGCGGTTTTGTAGGAGCGGCTTTCCAGCCGCGATTTGTTCCTCCTGCAAAGCCGCTCCTACGGCTGCGGTTGGTTCATTCGATCCCCGTGGATTCGGTTCCGGGCCCTGACAACCGTGTCGGCGGTCGTAACCGGAACCGTCTCATCGTGACCCAGTTCCTTGTTCGCGTCCGGGACCCGGTCGATTATCTGCATGTGTCCATGCGCAGTCGCCAGCATTATGTGTTTCAGCACACGATCCTGGGGGGTCTCGTCGCGCGCGAGCCCATGGAAGTCTGGCCCAGGTTCCAGCCCACCGAGGCCGAAAGATCCATTCGTTCTTTGTGGCGGCAGGCAGGCAACCTGGTTCCGGAGCAGGAACGCATCCCTTTTCCCGAAGTCCACCATGTGCTGACGACGGTGGATACGGGCGACACGAAACACCTGGCCATCGTTTTCAGTTTCCCGAAGCCCTGGGTGCGAGGGGAGGCGTTCATGGGCGCACTGATCTGGCGCCGGCGGCCGACAACAGTGGATTGGGATGACCCGGACAACGCGGCGCTGCATCCCCTGATCTATTTTACTTTGGAGCACGGTGTATCGCCGCGCGGGGCATCTTCGACGCGCATGGGCGCCTGGCGACTGGACCGGAACGATGAAGTGGAACACGTCAGCTTTGGCTCGGGACCGCGGCCCCAGGTGTCCGATTTCCTTGCGACCGCCGCGGCCATGCTCGAAGCCGCCACACCCGCGCCCGCCTGATCAGAACCGTGACTGTCACGGTGTTGAAAACGAAGCTGTCCCGTTTTTGGGCCCGTTTTTTGGGGTCTATAATGCGCCGACACTTTTCTTGCCGGTGCCACGATGCGTCGTTTCCAGAAACTCTTTTTGACGATCCTGCTCTTTGCGCCCCTGTGGGCCGTTGCCGATGATCCTCACCTCCAATGGATGGGTGGCTACACGGGCTCCGTTGTTTGCGGAAAATGCCATGCGGAGGAGTTTTCCGCCTGGCGGGGCTCCCACCATGATCTGGCCATGCGAATGGCGACTGGCGAAACCGTTCTCGGTGATTTTGATGACACCCGCTTTGAGTACGCCGGTATCACATCGCGGTTTTTCCGCCGTGGGGACAACTTTGTTGTAGAGACAGACGGGCCCGACGGTGAGTTGACAGAGTACGATATCGCTTACACCTTCGGGTTCGATCCCTTGCAGCAGTATCTCATCGGGTTCCCGGGTGGGCGCCTGCAGACCCTGGGCATAGCCTGGGACAGTCGGCCGGCCGAGCAGGGTGGGCAGCGCTGGTTCCACCTGTATCCCGACGAGTCGGTGGATCACACGGATATATTGCACTGGACCCGGCGCAGCCAGAACTGGAATTACCAGTGCGCTGCCTGTCATTCCACCGGGCTGCGCAAGAACTACGACCCGGCTACAAAGAGTTACGCGACTACCTACACGGAAATTGACGTAGGTTGCGAAGCCTGCCACGGCCCGGGACAAGCGCATGCGGAAAGCGGCGGGACGACTGCGTTCGATATCAATTTCACCGCGAGCAACGCGGGGGAGTGGGTCCTGGAGGACGGCGCCGCGGTGGCCGCGCGCACACAGGCCTTGCCTGAACGACTTGAGTTGAACGTCTGTGCGCCGTGTCATTCCCGGCGCAGTCAGATCGCCGAGCAATCGCCGGGGCCCGAGTTGCTGGATGCCCACCGGCCCGCGCCGCTTCGCAATGGTCTCTACCATGCCGACGGGCAGATACTGGATGAGGTTTATGTGTGGGGTTCCTTTGTGCAGAGCCGTATGTATCAGGCGGGCGTCACCTGCAGCGATTGTCATGAGCCGCATTCACTGAGGGTGCGCGCGGACGGAAACGCCCTGTGCGCCAACTGTCATGCCCCGGACAGATATGACACCGCATCCCACCACCATCACGGCGGCGAGAGTGCGGGCACTCAATGCGTTGAGTGTCACATGCCGGAGAGCACCTACATGGTCGTGGACCCGCGCCGGGACCACAGCCTGCGTATCCCGCGACCGGATCTGTCGGTGAAACTGGGCACGCCGAACGCGTGCAACAAATGTCACGTGGACCAGGACGCCCAATGGGCGGACGAAGCGGTCCGCCGATGGGTGGGCGCCACAAACACGCATTACGCGGAGACCATCGCGGCGGGTCGCTCCATGGATCCCCGGTCGCTGGGCGCGCTTTCCGCGCTTGCAGTCGATGCGGCGCAACCGGCGATCGTGCGTGCGACTGCCCTCGAACTGTTGCGGAACATGCCCACGGAGGAATCCCTTCGAGCGGCGGTCGCCAATCTGGGTGATAAGGACCCCATCGTTCGCCTGACGGCGGTAGACATCATCAGCCTGTTGCCGGCAGAGCGTCGCGGCGAGTTCGTTTTTCCCCTGTTGGATGACCCGGTGCTGGCCGTGCGCATGGAAGCAGCACGAGTGCTCGCGCCGGTGTCCGCCGACGTTCTTGGGCCCGAGCAGACACTGAAGCGCGATCAAGGTCTGAAGGAATACATGGATGCCCAGAAGCTGAACGCCGACACGCCGGAAGCGCTGGCGAACATGGGAAACTTGTCGGCTTCACGCCGGTTGTTTGCCGATGCCGAGCGCTACTATCTGGCGGCGCTGGACATCGAACCCATGTGGATACCTGCGCGGGTGAACCTGGCTGATCTGTATCGGGTCATGCAACAGGACCACAACGGGGAAAACGTGTTGCGGGAGGGCCTGGACCGTGTGCCGGGCGATCCGGTGCTCACGGAGTCGCTGGCCATGAATCTCGTGCGCCAGGGTCAAAACGACGAAGCGGTGGATCTTCTGCGTGGTCTGGCTGCGGCTTATCCTGACCAGGTCCGTGCTTCATATCTGCACGCCGTGGCGCTCAACAGCACGGGCCGGGCCACTGAGGCCTTGGGCGTTCTGGAAACGGCGTTGATCCGTTTTCCGGATAACCCGGACCTGCTGGTCGCCATCATTACCATCAGCCGGGACGTGGGTCTGAACGCCCAGGCCCTGCGTTATGCTCAGGAATATGCCCGTCAAAATCCCGGCGATCCCAACGCCCGCCAGCTTCTGCAGGAACTGGAAGGTAAGTAGGGGCGGCCCGGAAATCGACAACAAGGGCCGCGCCTGGAATCGCGCCTGGAAAGGCGCTCCTGCACAAAGGCCAGCATGCTTGCCGTAGAATCCTGATCATGTCGTTTTTTGAAGAACTCAGGCGCCGCAGCGTCATCAAGGTAGCCTTCGCCTACGCCGTGACCGGGTGGATATTGGCCGAGGTGGGCAACTATGCGGCCGATACCTTCAACGCGCCCGACTGGGTCATGCAGATGTTCACGGTGCTGCTGATCCTGGGTTTTCCCATCGCATTGATCCTGGCCTGGGCTTTCGAAGTTACGCCGGAGGGGGTCAAGCGTACGCCGGGCTCTGTTTTCGGGCGCAAAAAAACGCCCGAAGCAGAAGATGAAAGCAAGTCCATTGCCGTGCTCCCCTTTGCCAATCTCTCCACCGACCCGGAAAACGAATATTTCGCCGACGGCCTGTCGGAAGAGTTGCTCAACGTGCTGGCGCACATAGACGGATTGCGTGTGGCCGGGCGCACCTCGTGTTTCGCTTTCAAGGGTGAGAACAAGGACTTGAGGGAAATCGGAGAGAAGTTGGGCGTGGGATATATCCTCGAAGGCAGTGTCAGGAAGTCGGGGAACAACATTCGCATCACGGCCCAACTCGTCAGTTCGGCGGACGGCTACCACCTGTGGTCCGAAACTTATGACCGGGAACTGGATGACATCTTCGTGATCCAGGACGAGATCGCGAAGGCCGTCACCGACATGCTTCGTGTAAAGCTCCTGGGTGAATCAGAAAGTGACGTGCGGCGCACGGAAGACGGAACGGTTTATGCCGCGTATCTCGAGGGTCGTTTTCACCAGCGACGCATGAAATTTGAGGAGCTGAAAAAAGCCGTTGCCTTGTACGCAGAAGTGCTGGAGGAATCACCGGACTATGTTCCTGCGCTGGCCTCCAGCGCGGAGGCCTGGATCCACATGGTGGCCGGCGGCGACGTGCCCTATGACGAAGGCTGGCCCAGGGCCAAGGCCTTCATCGACAAGGCGCTGGAGATCGATCCGGATTACGCGGAAGCACAGATGGTCCAGGGCTTTTTCCTCGGCTGGTGGGAGCACGACATGGTGGGTGCCGAAAAACACCTCCGTCGCGCGATTGAACTCAACCCCAACTTCGCCGATGCATATCGGCGTTTGGGTGCACACTTGAGAATGCTTTTACGCCACGAAGAAGCTTTGTCGTGCTTCGAAACCGCCGTGTCGATCGATCCGCTATCGGCGATTAATTTGCGTCAACTGGCGTATACCTATGCCTGCATGGAGCGCTACGGGGAAGCAGAGGAACTGTTGCACAAGGCCATGGACATGGACCCTCAAGCGGGCGGTTTGCACTATAACCTCGGCGAGTTGTATTTCAGGCAGAACGATTCTGACCGTGCCAGACCGGAATTCGAAAAAGAACACATCCCGTGGATGCGGGAATTTGGGGAGGCCTTGCTTGGCATCCGCGAATCCAGCGATGAAGAGGCCCGCAAACTGGCTGACGCATACCGCGAGAGCGTGGGGGAAAGCGCGGGTTACCAGATGGGGGTCCTGTACTGCCAGATCGGGGATAGGGAAAAGAGTCTCGACTGGCTGGAACAGGCGGAACGCGAGCGCGATCCCGGCGTCATGCAGATGCTGATGGATCCCTTTCTCGAACCCATCCGTGATGAGCCTCGTTTCCAGGCCCTCGCGCGGAAACTGAACCTGACGAGTTAAGGTCATGACGATCACGCGCGGATTTGCGGTGTTGCTGATGATGCTTGCGGTGTCAGCGTCCGCACGGGCTTTCGACGAAGCGCTGATCGAGGGGTACTACACGGCTGTGGATCTGAGTCACGCATACAACGGGGAAACGATCTACTGGCCCACCGCGCCCTATGAATTCGAAAAAGAAAGCCTTT
>SMWH01000031.1 GCA_004357005.1 Gammaproteobacteria bacterium | reverse complement strand
GCTTACTGGACCGCTACCGTCCGGATCTATTGATACTCTGCCACGGTGGCAACGATATCCTGCGCAAACGCGATCCCGTCGCCACCGAAGCCAACCTGCGCGAGATGATCCGCATCGCCAGGGAACGCGACATTCCGGTGGTGATGATCGCCGTTCCCAATGTGGGCTTTTTCCTCAGCCCCGCGGGTTTCTACGATGACGTTGCCGCGGACATGCAGGTGCCTGTGGAGAACGATATCCTCGCCGATGTCCTCGGCGACAACCGCTACAAGTCCGACCACGTCCACCCCAACGCCAGCGGCTATGCGCGCCTGGCCGAGGCCGTGCAAGCCCTGCTCACCGAGCACGGCGCGTTGTGAGGCCGATTCCCACGAAATTGCCTGCCAGGCGCTTCTCCTATAACCTCGCATCCCCCGGAGAGGTGTCCGAGCGGTTGAAGGAGCACGCCTGGAAAGTGTGTGTACGTTAATAGCGTACCGAGGGTTCGAATCCCTCCCTCTCCGCCATTTGTGCGCAGGAACAATGGCGGCCCTGTCGGTCCCTCCGCAACGGAACATTGTGAACCCGGTCAGACCCGGAAGGGAGCAGCCGCAGCAGTGGATCCCGTGTGCCGGAGTGTGGCTGGCAGGGTTCGCCGCCAGCCCGAATCGCGGTAACGTGTCCGTATGAGCTATCAGGTCCTTGCCAGGAAGTGGCGGCCCCGCAACTTCGCTGAGGTGATGGGCCAGCAGCATGTCGTGCGGGCGCTGGTCAACGGCCTCGATGACGATCGCTTACACCACGGATTCCTCTTTACCGGCACCCGCGGGGTGGGCAAGACGACCATCGCGCGCATTCTGGCGAAATGCCTGAACTGCGAAAAGGGCGTGTCATCAAAACCCTGTGGCGAATGTGGTGCCTGTGTGGAGATCGACGAGGGCCGTTTCGTGGATCTGATCGAAGTGGACGCGGCCTCGCGCACCAAGGTTGAAGACACACGGGAACTGCTGGAAAACGTCCAGTACGCACCGACCCGCGGCCGCTACAAGGTCTATCTTATTGACGAAGTGCACATGCTGTCGATGCACAGCTTTAACGCCCTGCTCAAAACACTGGAGGAGCCGCCGCCTCATGTGAAATTTCTTCTGGCGACCACCGATCCCCAGAAAATCCCTGTCACGATTCTTTCCCGGTGCCTGCAGTTCAACCTCAAGCTCCTGCCCGTGGAACAGATTGTCGAATACCTGACGCGCATCCTCGGCGAAGAAGGCGTGAAGGGAGACGGTGAAGCCATAGAACGGATCGCACAGGCAGCAGACGGAAGCATGCGCGATGCATTGAGCCTGTTGGACCAGGCGATCGCCTATTGTGGTGGGGAACTGCGCAACGATGATGTGCAGGAAATGTTGGGCACGCTGGATCAGAGCCGCGTGCTGGAATTGTTGACCCGGGTGGCAGAGGGTGATGCGGGGAGGGTGCTGGAAACGGTTGAAACCCTTGCGGAATATGCCCCGGATTACGCCACGGTGACCCAGGATCTTGCGCGATTGTTGCACCGCATTGCCGTGGCGCAGTTTGTCGCGGGCGGCGATCAGCCGAAGGAACTGCAGGCACTGGCCGAGAACCTGAGCCCGGAATCGGTTCAGCTGTATTATGAAATCGCAACACGCGGGACGGCCGCCTTGCGGGATGCCCCGGACGGGCGTACCGGATTGGAAATGACCTTATTGCGAATGATCGCGTTCCGGCCGGATGAAGGCGGCAGTTCACAGACCCACGGCACGCAGGTGCCGGCTGGCCAGCAGAAGACAAAAGTGAACGCACCAAGCGCTGCCGCCGGTGATGAGAATTGGGAAAAAACCGTCGATAAGCTCGCCGTAAGGGGCGCGGCCCGTGAACTGGCGGCAAACTGCGTACTGAAACAGCGTTCCGGAAACCGTTTGGAGCTGCTGTTGCCAGACGCGCATGCCAGTCTACGCACACCGACCGCTGAACAACGTCTGCAGGAAGCCCTGACGGAGCACTACGGCGAGAAAATCCGCCTGGTGATTACAGTGGGTGACGGTGAGACCGAATCGCCCGCTGCGAAGCAGAATCGTCAACGTGACGAGCGTTATCGCAAGAGCGAGAAGACTCTGAGCAGTGACCCGGAGGTGCGTGCCCTGCAGGAGACCTTCGGTGCGGAAATCGTTCCGGGCTCTATCCAGCCTCCCACCAAGGACTAAAACGAACCTGTCCCGTTTTCAGGAGAACGTCATGAAAGGATCTCTCTCGCAGTTGATGCAGCAGGCGCAGAAGATGCAGGAGCACGTTCAGAAAGCTCAGGCGGAGCTCGGACGCCTGGAAGTCGTGGGGCAGGCCGGTGGCGGGATGGTGAAGGTAACCATGACTGGCCGTCATGAGGTTCGTCGCGTGGAGATTGACAGTGAAATCCTCAAGGACGACCCGGAAATGGTGGAGGACCTGGTGGCCGCCGCGACCAATGACGCGGTAAACCGCGTAGCTGCGGAAACCCAGGAACGCATGTCAGGATTGACCGGCGGGATGAATCTGCCACCTGGGTTCAAACTGCCTTTCTAGGCTGCGATGTCCGACGCATCCCTGCTGAACCGTTTGATCGAGGCCTTGCGCTGTTTGCCGGGCGTAGGTCCCAAATCGGCGCAACGCATGGCATTTCACCTGCTCGAGCGCGATCGTGAAGGCGGCCGGAAACTGGCCGAGACCATTGATGAAGCTGTCACGAAGATGGGGCATTGTGAATTGTGCCGGACCCTCAGCGAGAACCCGCTGTGTGATGTGTGCAAAAACGACACCCGGGACCGGGCGGTGTTGTGCGTCGTGGAAACCCCCGCTGATGTGATGGCAGTAGAACAGGCAACCGGGTATCGCGGGCTCTACTTCGTACTCATGGGGCGATTGTCCCCGTTGGACGGTATCGGGCCTTCCGAACTTGGCCTGGACACGTTGGCGGACCGGTTGGGCAACGGCCAGATCAGCGAGATCATTCTTGCCACGAACCTGACGGTCGAGGGTGAGGCTACCGCACATTACATTGGGCAGATGGCTGCGGCGCGGGGCATTCGCTCCACGCGTATTGCCTATGGCGTGCCGATCGGTGGCGAGTTGGAGTACATTGACCGCGCAACGCTGGCACACGCGTTTTCCGGGCGCACCGAGTGGAGCGAAACTGAATTCTGAAAAACTCCAGTTTTTCGGGAGCCTGTCAGGTCGCGTCGTCCATGAGACGGCGATAGGACTCCCAGCGTCGCCGGTTTATCTTTCCCAGTTCCACCGCCTCGCGGATCGCGCAATCCGGTTCCGCCACGTGTCGGCAATTGCGGAAGCGGCAACGGTCCGGCAGAGGCTGGAATTCCGGAAAACCTTTGACGATATCGTCGTTCTCCATGGCCCAGATCCCGTATTCCCAGACACCCGGGGAATCCACCAGTTCGCCGCCATCAGGCAGGGCATAAAGGGTCGTGGTAGTGGTGGTGTGAGCGCCCTTGCCCGTAGCGGATGAAAGCTGGCCCGTACGCACATCACGGTTGGGTATGAGAGCGTTGACCAGCGAGGACTTTCCGACACCGGATTGCCCGACCAGAATGGCCGTCCCGGTACCGATTGCGTCACGCAATGCTTCCAGTCCTTGCCCTGTTTTCACCGACGTGGGATACACCGGGTATCCGAGTTCGGTGAATTCATCAACAATGCCAGTAAAGGCCGAGTCCTTCGCGTCAGCGAGATCCTGCTTGTTGGCAATGATCCCAGGTTGCAGACCCAGTACGTGTATCGCGACCAGGTAGCGATCCACCAGTTCGGCGCTTGGCTCGGGTTTCGGCGCAATGACGGCAAACACCTGATCCAGGTTTGCCGCGACAATTTGCGGTTGTCCCTGCGCATCAGCTTTTCTGAACACGTTGCGCCTGTCCTCTACCGCATCAATGACGCCACCACCGTATCCGTCTTCATGCCAGCTCACATGGTCGCCACACACCGGGCGTTCCGGTCTGCGGCGGAGTTTGCAGCTCACGATCTCCCCTGCATCGGTTTCTACAGCGCATAAGCGACCGTAGTTCACCAGTACGCGGCCGTGGGAGACCGAAGCCTTGTCAGCCATTGGGGGTTTGGGTGCGCAGCCGACCGATGCGGATCAGCGCCGGTGGATGGGAATGATAAAAGGTGGAGTACACGGGATCAGGCGTGAGGGTTGTGGCGTTTTCCCGGTAGAGTTTGACCAAAGCCGAGGCCAGGGCCGAGGCGTCGGCGTGCCGTACAGCGTAGGCATCCGCCTGGAATTCGTGGCGACGTGAGAACCATGCGCCAATGGGCGTAATGAAGAAAGTGAAGACCGGCGCGACCAGGACGAACAGCAGGATAGCAGCGTGGTCGCTGGCCGTGTCCACACCCAGCCCCGCATAAAACCACTCCTGACGCGCGAGCCAGCTGAGCAGCATGAAGCCGAACAGGGTGAAGACGGCCATGAGGACCAGGCGTTGGGGGATGTGGCGGAGCCTGAAGTGACCCAGTTCATGGGCGAGGACTCCTTCGACTTCTTCGTCTTCCAGATCCTTCCTGAGTGTGTCGAACAGCACGATGCGTTTGTTGCGCCCGAAACCGGTGAAATAGGCGTTGCCGTGGGCCGAACGACGTGAAGCATCCATGACAAACACGCCACGGCTCGTGAATCCGCAGCGCTTCAGCAGTGCATCGATACGTTCCCGCAGAGGACCGGCTTCCAGGGCTTGGAACTTGTTGAACAATGGTGCAATCACACGCGGGTATGCCCAGGTGATGACCAGTGTGAATCCCATCCAGACCGCCCACGCGGCCAGCCACCAGTAGTCACCCGTCGCCCGCATGACCCACAGCACTCCCGCCGCCAGCAGCGTGACGAGCAAAATGGACAAGAGCAGTTGTTTGACCGTATCAGCAAAAAACAACCCGGCGCTCATTCGGTTGAACCCGAAGCGCTCTTCGATCACGAACTGGTCCCAGACCGAGAAGGGCAGGTCGAGCACCGCGCTGCCGGTGGCAACGCTGAGGATTACCCCCAGTCCGACCAACAGGGGCGAGTTGACACGGGCGCTCCACCAGGTGTCGAGCATTTCGATGCCACCCCCGACGGTCCAGAACAGCAGGATCGCGATCCCCCACACGGTGGATATCATGCCGAATCGTGTCCGGGCTGCCGTATAATTTGCTGCTTTCTGGTGGGCCTCCGCGGGTATGTCGTTCGCGAAAGCATCAGGAACGTGATCCTGATGCCGGCTCACGAAACTGATCTGGCGGTAGGCAAGCCACAGCCGCAGGACCAGGCCCGTGACCAGAAAAGCGATGAACAAAAGTGCGAATGTGGTGGCGTTCAAAATGGACTGTTCCGATGAATCCCGGAGCTGTGCTGCAGCCCTTGATCCGGCCCTCCTTTGGCAAGGTTAGCCTCTGCTAGAATCCGACTCAACACTGGTGTGTACGAAGCAAATGGCAGCTGACCCGAGCAATCTGATCTGGCTGGATCTGGAGATGACTGGTCTGGATCCGGATAACGACCGGATCATAGAGATCGCGACCGTCGTCACCAACAAAAATCTGGAAATCCTCGCCGAAGGGCCCGATCTGGCAGTTCACCAGCCCGATGATGTGCTGGAGGCGATGGATGACTGGAACCGCCGCCAGCACCGCAAGTCAGGCCTGGCGGACCGCGTCAAGGCGTCGACGATCACCGAATCCGAGGCGGAGGAGCGGACCCTGGCGTTTCTGCAGGACTGGGCGCCTGAGAGGGCCTCGCCCATGTGCGGCAACAGTATCTGCCAGGATCGGCGTTTTCTGCATCGGTGCATGCCCCGGTTGGAGCGATACTTCCACTACCGCAACCTCGACGTGAGTTCGATCAAGGAACTGGCGGCGCGTTGGACGCCGCAACTGTTGTCCGGGCTTGAAAAACAGTCGGCGCATCTGGCGCTGGCGGATGTGCATGACTCGATCAAGGAGTTGCGCTACTGGCGCGAGCATTTCTTCAAGCTCTGAGGGCTCAGACGGTTTTCCCGGCCAGAAAGAGCCAGGTCTCAACGACGGTGTCGGGATTCAACGACAAACTTTCGATTCCTTCGTCCATCAGCCATTTCGCCAGATCCGGGTGATCCGATGGGCCCTGTCCGCAGATACCGATGTATTTGTTATTGCGCCGGCACGCTTGTATGGCTTTGTGCAGCAAGTCCTTGACCGCCGGATCGCGCTCGTCGAACAGATGGGCAACGATTTCTGAATCCCGATCCAGCCCCAGCGTCAATTGGGTGAGATCGTTGGAGCCGATGGAAAAACCGTCGTAATACTCGAGAAACTGGTCAGCAAGCAGGGCATTCGATGGTACTTCGCACATCATGATGATTTTGAGACCGTTTTTGCCCCGTTCCAGACCGTTGGCCGCCAGTAGTTCAACCACCTGTTTGCCTTCATCCACGGTGCGCACGAAGGGCACCATCACCCAGGCATTGGTCAGCCCCATGTCGTCGCGCACCCTGCGCATGGCCCGGCATTCCAGTTCGAAGGCGGCGCGGAAATCATCGGAAAGATACCGCGAGGCCCCGCGCCAGCCGATCATGGGGTTCTCTTCTTTCGGCTCGTACAGATCCCCGCCCAGAAGATTGAAGTACTCGTTGGATTTGAAATCCGACATCCGGACGATCACGGGGTTCGGCGCGAACGCCGCAGACAGCGTGGCGATGCCTTCGGCCAGCTTGTCCACGTAGAAATCAACCGGTCCCGGGTAGCCGGCGATGCGCCGGTCGATCTCTTGTTTCAGGTCCTTCGGCAGCTTGTCATATTCCAGCAGTGCGCGTGGGTGGATGCCGATCAGCTGGCTGATGATGAATTCCAGGCGCGCCAGGCCGATGCCCGCGTTGGGGATCTGGGCAAAGTCGAAGGCGCGGTCCGGATTGGCCACGTTCATCATCACCTTGAGCGGGATGTCCGGCATCGTGTCCAGGCTGATTTCCTGCACTTCGAAGTCCAGGGCGCCGTCGTAGATAAAACCGGTGTCGCCTTCGGCGCAGGATACCGTCACTGCTTTGCCGTCGGGTATTTTTCGCGTGGCGTCTCCACAACCCACCACCGCGGGAACGCCAAGTTCTCTGGCAATGATGGCAGCGTGACAGGTACGCCCGCCGCGGTTGGTAACGATGGCGGCGGCGCGTTTCATGACAGGCTCCCAGTCCGGGTCCGTCATGTCCGTCACCAGCACGTCACCTTCTTTGACTTCGTGGATGCCATCGATGGTCTTGATCACGCGCGCGGTCCCGGCACCGATTCGTTGTCCGATGCTGCGGCCCTGGCAAAGAATGTCCGCCGTCTCCTTGAGCTGGTAGCGCTCGATCGCCTGACCGCCGGCGCGTGATTTTACAGTTTCGGGGCGCGCCTGAAGGATGTACAGTTTCCCGTCGTTGCCATCCCGTGCCCATTCAACATCCATGGGCCGGTCGTAATGATCTTCAATCGCCAGCGCTTGTCGAGCCAGTTCCTGTACTTCGTCGTCGCTGAGGCAGAAGCGATTACGCAATTCCTCGGGGACATCTTCTGTCTTGACCAGCTCTTGTGAGCCGGGGTCTGCATAGACCATGCGGATCGCCTTGCTGCCGAGGTTGCGGCGCAAAATGGCGGGACGTCCGGCACGCAGTGTTTGCTTGTGTACGTAGAACTCGTCCGGATTGACCGCGCCCTGTACAACGGTCTCGCCCAATCCCCAGGAAGCGGTAATGAAGACTACGTCCCGGAACCCGGATTCCGTGTCCAGAGTGAACAGCACACCGCTGGCGCCGGTGTCGCTGCGTACCATCTGCTGAACTCCGGCGGACAATGCGACCTGCCCATGGTCGAAACCCTGGTGGACCCGGTAAGAGATGGCTCGATCGTTAAACAGTGATGCAAAGACTTCGTGGATTCTGGCCAACACGTTTTCCAGGCCACGTACGTTGAGGAAAGTTTCCTGCTGGCCGGCAAACGATGCATCCGGCAGGTCTTCGGCGGTGGCGGAGGATCGGACCGCCACGGAGAAGTCGGCGTCGCGTCCATCGACCAGTTTCTGCCACGCCTGTTCCACTTCATCGCGCAGACGTTGCGGCAGCGGCGTCTCGAGAATCCAGCCACGAATTCGCGCGCCGGTATCACGCAGAGCTTCGATGTCATCTACATCGAGGGTGTTCAGGGCCTCGATGACGCGATCGTGCAGATTCCCCTGGGCCATGAAATCGCGGTAGGCCGCGGCAGTGGTCGCGAAGCCCCCGGGTACGCGTATATCGGCCTCGTGCAGATTGCGAATCATCTCGCCCAGGGAGGCATTCTTGCCGCCGACGTCCTCGAGGTCAGCGAGGCCCAGAGAATCGAGTGTCCGTACGTAGTCAGTCATAATGTCGGTGTATCTGTCCGGGGGGTTTCTATAATAGAGATGTTGCAAGCCACCGAATAGCGCTGATGAGCCGAACCGTATTCTACATATCCGATGGCACCGGGATCACGGCCGAGACCCTTGGCCACAGCCTGCTGACCCAGTTCGACCAGCTGGATTTCAAGCAGACCCGGATCCCCTTCGTGGATTCCGAAGAACGCGCCTGGGAAGCTGTGGAGATGATCAATGATGCGGCGGCGAAGGATGGAACGCGGGCGATCGTGTTCAACACGGTGGTAAACAGCCTTTTGTGCGATGTGCTGGCGAACAGCAATGCCCTGTTTCTGGATGTCTTCGGGACCTTTCTGGCGCCCCTGGAGCAGGAGCTCGACACCCAGCGTTCTCCCCATGTGGGGCATGCCCACGGGCTTATTGATTTTGACCGCTACGATCAGCGTATCAACGCCATGAACTATACGCTCAGCAATGATGACGGCGCCGGCGGTGAGTATGATGAGGCCGATGTGATCCTCGTGGGTGTGTCGCGGTCGGGAAAGACGCCAACCTCGCTGTACATGGCTTTGCATCATGGAATGAATGCTGCGAACTATCCTCTGGTGGACGAAGACCTGCACACGCATCGTTTGCCCGCCGTTTTGCGCGCACACAAGGCAAAAATGTTCGGGCTTACGATCGATCCTGAGCGTTTGCATCAAATACGACAGGAACGACGTCCTGACAGTCGGTACGCGGGGTTACAGCAATGTCGGCGCGAAGTCGCGGAGGCGGAGCAGTTATTCGAGCAGGAGGGAATCCCGTATATTAACTCAACTCAGATGTCAATTGAGGAAATGGCGGGAAAAGTCATGCTGGGTCTTGGTCTGGAGCGCGAACTGTATTGAGTTCGTGGTGTGCTAAGATCAAAGCATGTTCGTTGTTGAACAGTTCAAGCAACGGAGTCTGGAATCGGGCCACAGTTTTGCCGGCTTGATGGAACTGTTCGAACTCAATTACCTGCAGCTGAAGACTGTGGTCCCCACCCAGGACTGTCGTGGCGAGTATCTGCTGTCGGAAGTGGGCGATGGCCTGGATCTATACATCCAGATTCTCGAGCGCCATCGTTACACGACGGTTTTGTCCATGACCTATATCTTTGAATCCGAAGAGGACTACCAATCGGATCCCAATGCGCAAGTGCGCATCTATCATGACGCTTGCGTTGCCGAAGTGACCGCCTGTCATCCCGGCGCAAAGGTAGCGCGTCTGTGCGGTATGGGATCGCCTGACCGTTATTCAATTGAGCGTCACTGGACGCGCAACGGTTTTCTGTACAAGTGGCTCGAATACCTGATCGCCAGCGGCCATTCCCTGGCCACCACGCGGCCGATCGGGGCGGCGGATTTGCCCGCCGTCATCACCGAGTACGGGGAGCGCAAGGCCTACCGCCCGGCCCTGTGAGGGCTTGTTTACAGGCTTCTTGACACCCTGCCGGAGGCTCGCTAGAGTCGCCCGGTTTCGGGGCCATAGCTCAGTTGGGAGAGCGCAACACTGGCAGTGTTGAGGTCGGCGGTTCGAGACCGCCTGGCTCCACCATTTTCGGGCTGACCCGGAAAAGCAGCTTGCAGCGAGTCAACCTCCAGTTTCAGATGTCCCTATCGTCTAGCTTGGCCTAGGACACCAGCCTTTCACGCTGGCGACGCGGGTTCGAATCCCGCTGGGGACGCCACTTTTTCTAAGCGCATTCAGTAGGTTATGGATGCGCGTCTTTTTTCCGATTTTCTCGAAATAGCACAAATTGCCATTAATTCCCAGGAATATACGTACAATTTGCGAACAGTTGGCGCTATGATTGACGCATGGCCCGAGCACGCATCTGGCAGCGGGGTGACTCCCAGTATCTCTGCT
>SMWH01000030.1 GCA_004357005.1 Gammaproteobacteria bacterium | reverse complement strand
TCGATGGTCGCCCGGTCGATCTCGCCGGCGTGCATCAATACTACCGTGCCGTTCCTGTCGAGGATCACCGTATAGGGGAGTACGCCGAGACGATTGCCGAACTGCCGGGCAACCTCGATGGCGTCGAGTTCGCCGATCAGCATCGGATAGTCGATGCCCAGCTCGGTGATAAAGGCCTGGACCGGCTCGAGGCTGTCGATGGCGATACCCACCACGGCGAAACCCCGGTCTGCAAAGGCGTGGTGGACCTCCGCCAGTTCGGGCATCTCCTTGCGGCAGGGCGCGCACCAGGTCGCCCAGAAGTTGAGCAAGATTACCTGTCCGTCCCATTCCGACACGGAACGGGTCTGCCCGCTCAAGTCGCTCAGCGCAAAATCCGGGCGGTGATCACCGGTCGTCACAACTCCGGGCGCCGAAGTTTCCTCCGCGAGTTGCGCATTCATCGCGTCAAGACGCGATTCGGCTTGCCAGCGTTGCGCGAGGACACCCAGCGTGCCGCCCACCATCGCGATTACCAGAACGAGAACATAGGTACGGGTTCGGTTCATGGGGTGTGAAAAGCCTGTTCGATGTGCCGAGCAAAACGCTCGGCGTTCTGAAAGCCCAGAAGCCGATAGTTCCGGCGCTCCTGGCCCTGGCGGTCAAAGAAAAGCGTGGCCGGTGGCCCGTAGAGTTCAAAGTGTTTCAGCAACGTCTGGTGTTCGGTGTTGTTGTCCGTGACATCCACCTTGAGCAGCACCACACCTTCCAGCGCCGCGCGAACGACGGGTTCCGGAAAGGTGTAACGCTCCATGCGTTTGCAGTCAACGCACCAGTCCGCGTAGAAGTCGAACAAGGCCGGTTTCCCGGCAGCGGCGGCACTGGCCAGTTCTCGATCCAGGTCCGCCAGGCCGCTGACCATGGTGAACTCCGGCGCGGTGAGTTCGCGCTGACTGCCGATGCCGTGCAGCGGGCGCAGCCAGTCCCGTCCGCCCGCGGCGGCCCCGACGATTTCGAGCACACCCAGCAGCAGGAGCAGAATGGCCAAAGCCCGGCGCAGGCCTTGCCAACCGGCCGGTCCGTCGCGGCGTCGATCCAGTACGCCCAGATACACGGCCGACCCGATGAGCAGGACACCCCACAGAAACATGATCAGCGTCGGCGACAGAATCCTCTCCAGCAACCAGAGGGCCACACCCAGCAGCGCCACGCCGAAGACCGCTTTCACCGCGTCCATCCAGGGACCTGCTTTTGGCAGCCAGCGGGCGGCGGAGGTCCCCACCGCCAGCAAAGGCACACCCATTCCCAGACTCATGGAAAACAGCGCCAGTCCGCCCAGCACGCCATCACCGGTCTGACCGATATAGATGAGCGCGCCGGCCAGCGGTGCCGCGACACAGGGCCCCACGATCAGGGCCGACAACAGGCCCATGATGGCGACGCCGATGTAAGTGCCCCCCCGTTGGCTGTCGCTCATCTTCGCCAGACGCGTCTGCCAGCTGCTGGGCAGTTGCAGCTCATAGAAGCCGAACATGGCCAGCGACAGCAACACGAATACCGCCGCAAAGCCGATGAGGATCCACTGGTTTTGGAATGCCGCCTGCAGGTTGTGGCCAAATAAACCGGCAAAGACCCCGGCCGCGGTGTAGGTCACCGCCATCGCGAGAACGAAGATCAGCGACAGCACGAAGCCACGACGGGTGGTGATCGTTTCGCCCTGGCCCGCGATGATGCCCGACAGGATCGGCACCATGGGAAATACGCAGGGTGTAAAGGCCAGCAGCAATCCGAAACCGAAAAAGGTCAGCGCCGTGATCCACACGTTCTTGCCGGCAATGGCCCGGGCGATGCGATCGTGCTCGGCGACCGGCTCGTCAGCACCCATTGAGGCCGGGGCGCCTGGGGCGTCTTCACTTGCACCGGCAGGTGCCGGTAACGCGCTGACGATCTGATCCGTTGCCGGAAGCGTGACGAGGACGCGTTTTTCCAGAGGCGGGTAACACACACCAATGGGTTCGTTACAACCTTGATATCGCATCAAAAGCGATGCGGTTTGCTCCGAACCGTCGGCGCGAAGTACGGGGATCGCCAGTTCCACCTGATCGTAGTAGACGACCATGGGGCCGAAGAACTCGTCGTCTTCGTTATAGATGCCTTCCGGGAACTCGATCTCGCCCAGAGCCGCACCCCCGGCGTTTTCCAGGACAAACGAGAACTTGTCCCGGTACAGGTAGTAACCCTCGGCGATCAGCCAGCGCGCCAGGATGGTCTGTCCGTCGATGGCGGCGGCTTCCGCCATGAAAGCCTGATCCGGCGGCAGCAGGCCATCGGAATCGAGCCCCAACTGGGCCGCGAGACTGCTCCCGGAACCCGCGGTGAGACCGAGCCCTCCCGCCAGCCTTGGGAGGCTGACCGTGACGGTCTGGGTATGTGGCGGGTAGCAGACCCCGATGGGTTCATTGCAGCCCTGGGACTGGAGAGTGAGCTCAACCTCGCCGGTCAGGGAGTCCATGACCGTGACCGGCAGCAGCACGTCCAGCCGGCCCATATAGGTTTCGACGACACCGAAAAACTCGTCCTCCTTCACCTTCCCCGGTGGGAACATGGGGGTCCCGAGCATCACGCCGGGGGTCGTGGTCTGGAAGCGGAACTGATGACGGTACATGTAGTAACCGTCGGCGATTTTCCAGGTGATCTGGAGTTCGGCGCGGTCCAGGGCCATGGCCGAAATGGCGAAGGCTTCATCCGGCGGCAGCAGGTCCGCTTCGGTGGCGGCATGGGACCAGCCGGCCGCCAACAGGGCCATGAGGGCCAGCGCCATGAGCGGGCGCAGGATGGGTAACCGTGTTCTTGTCATATTCGGGGTTAGTTCATCGGCCAGTCGATAACAGGGTTCGTCAGTTGATGGGCCGGGCGTGACGATTAGACCGGCCTCATTGGCCACCGCTTGCATCGGTGGACCCGGTGATCCACGCCAGGTATTCCTCCAGGCCACGCTCGATTCGGACTGCGATCACTTCCGGCAGTTCGTAGGGGTGGTCCCTGACGATCGCTTCTTCGAGGTCGCGGTAACGCCGGGCGTCGGTTTTTATCAGCATCAAGGCCTCCGGGTCTTCCTCGAGCCCCTCTTTGCCGCGGTATACCGAGGTGAGCCCGTCCACCACATTCACGCAGGCGGCCACACGGTCGTCCACCAGCCGACGGGCCAACCCCAGGGCGGTTTCCCGATCCGGGCAGGTACACAGCACCAAGAGGTAACTGGAAACGGTCTTCTGACTCATTAGCGTACAGAGCTCCGGATTCGCTGATTTTGAGTTGCTTTCTGGCTCATTGGTTCAAGCGGTTCGGATGCGCTGATTTTGAGTTGCTTTCCGACTCATTGGCTCAGCGGGCTCGGATTCGTTGACTGGAAACGGTTTTCTGACTCATTAGCGTACAGAGCGTCGGATTTGAGGGTCTTTCCGGGCCCATGGCTTTCCCGGGGACCAAAAGGCGCACAGCCTAACGCTCAGGGGGGTCCTTGTCATCGTCGTGCCGCCACCTTGGGGCCCCGGGGCCTTGAAAAACCCCGGAACCGGACCCATCTGGGTAGCCTGGATACGGGAAAGGCCGGGAGCGCTTTATTTGCGGGGCCTCGGCGGCTATTATTAGCACTCATCGAAGGTGAGTGCTAACAGGCCGGGCGGGGTTTCGTCCCGGCTTCCTGTTTCCCGCTACTCATCACAAATGACAAAGGAGAACGATTCATGAAGATTCGTCCGTTGCACGATCGGGTGCTCATCAAGCGCACGGAAGAGGAGCGCACCTCCCCGGGCGGCATCGTCATCCCTGACAACGCGGCCGAAAAGCCCGTCAAGGGCGAGGTCAAGGCTGTCGGCAAGGGCAAGATCCTCGAGAACGGCGATGTGCGTCCGCTCGACGTCAAGGTAGGCGACCAGGTGTTGTTCGGAAAGTATTCCGGCACCGAGGTCAGGATTGACGACGAAGATCTGCTGGTGATGCGCGAAGAAGACGTAATGGCGGTGCTGGAAGGCTAACCGCAGTCCCATTTAAGGAGAGAAAGAGACATGAGTGCCAAAGACGTCAAGTTTGCTGAAGACGCTCGCCGCAGTTTGCTCAACGGAGTCAATGTGCTGGCGAATGCCGTCAAGATTACGCTGGGTCCCAAGGGCCGCAACGTGATCCTGGAGAAGAGTTTCGGTGCCCCGACGGTGACCAAGGACGGCGTGTCCGTCGCCAAGGAAATCGAGCTCAAGGACAGATTCGAGAATATGGGTGCGCAAATGGTGAAAGAGGTCGCTTCGCAAACCTCTGATGTGGCCGGTGACGGTACCACCACCGCCAGTGTGCTCGCTCAACAAATGTTCGTGGAAGGCCTCAAGGCCGTCGCCGCGGGCATGAACCCCATGGACCTCAAACGCGGCCTGGACAAAGCGGTGTGTGCAATCGTGGACGAGCTGCAGAAGCTTTCCAAGCCCTGCAAGGACGCCAAGGCTATCGCCCAGGTGGGCACTATTTCCGCGAATGCCGACGAAGTAATCGGCAAGCTGATTGCCGACGCGATGGAGAAGGTTGGTCAGGAAGGGGTGATCACGGTGGAAGACGGTACCGGTCTCGACAACGAGCTGGATGTGGTTGAAGGCATGCAGTTCGACCGCGGCTATCTGTCGCCGTACTTCATCAACAATCAGCAGAATATGTCCGTGGAGCTGGAGAATCCCTACATTCTGTTGTACGACAAGAAGATTTCCAGCGTGCGGGATCTCCTGCCGGTGCTGGAAGCTGTCGCCAAGTCCGGTCAGTCGTTGCTGATCGTGTCCGAGGATGTGGAAGGCGAGGCCCTGGCCACCCTGGTGGTCAACAACCTGCGCGGCATTGTCAAGGTGTCCGCGGTCAAGGCGCCGGGTTTCGGCGACCGTCGCAAGGCCATGCTGGAAGACGTCGCTGTCCTGGTCGGCGGTCAGGTGATCTCCGAAGAAGTGGGTCTGTCCCTGGAGAAGGCTACGCTCGACCAACTGGGTCAGGCCAAGAAGGTGCAGATCACCAAGGAGAACACCACGATCATCGATGGCGCGGGTGAGCACGACAAGATCGAAGGGCGGATCAACCAGATCCGTACCCAGATCGAGGATGCCACCTCCGACTATGACAAGGAAAAGCTGCAGGAGCGCGTGGCCAAGCTGGCCGGCGGTGTTGCGGTGGTCAAGGTCGGCGCGGCTACAGAGATCGAGATGAAGGAGAAGAAAGCCCGCGTCGAGGACGCCCTGCACGCGACCCGTGCAGCGGTGGAAGAAGGCGTGGTCCCCGGCGGCGGTGTGGCGCTGATTCGTGCCCTGCAGGCCACCGGCAAGATCAAGGGTGACAACCACGACCAGGATGTGGGCGTGCAGATCGCCATGCGCGCGATGGAGGAGCCCCTGCGCCAGATCGTCCAGAACTCCGGCGCCGAGCCGTCCGTGGTGGTCAACAAGGTCATGGAAGGCAAGGGCGCCTTCGGGTACAACGCCCAGACCGGCGAGTATGGTGACTTGGTGGAGATGGGTATTCTGGATCCCACCAAGGTGACGCGTGCTGCGCTGCAGAACGCCTCCTCGGTGGCGGGTCTGCTGATCACCACCGAGGCCATGGTGGCCGAGGCCCCGAAGGACGAGAAGGGCATGCCCGACGTGGGTGATATGGGCGGCATGGGTGGTATGGGCGGCATGATGTAATTCAGTCTATCCGCCTGCTGACAAGAAAGCCCCGCTTGATGCGGGGCTTTTTTTATTCTTCTTCGTCCCTGGCTTCGTCGGCAGGATCCGTGGCGGCATCATCGCAGAACCCCTCCCATTCCTCGCCGTAGTGGAAGGTGATTTCCTCCCCGGTTGCGATGTCGCGCAGCGCGTAAAGCTCGCAGCCGTCGAAATCCGCGTTGGGATCGCAGGAGTGGTTGAGAAAGCGCAAAGGCCCGGTGCCCTCGATGCCGCGCCATTCCTCGTCCTCGTACAGCCACAGCACATAGGTGCCGTCTTCGCGTGTGGGCAGTCCCTGATAACTCCCGATAACCTCGTCGCGCCTGAGCCGTCGGCCGGCGAAAACGCCCTGGCCGTGGATGGTGGAAGTTGCCACGTAAAAGATCGAGACATCGGGTTCGCATCGCGGGATTTCCGCAAGCCGTGGGCCGCCGTTGAGCACTTCAAGAACTCCTGTTTGCGTCAGTTCCCGCATGTATTGGCTCGCCTGCACTCCGTGGGTTCCCGAGCATAGGCCCAGCTCGAGCGGGCGGGCAAGCCCGGGGGCATCGTCGCTGTGAAAAAAAAGAGCCCCGCCGGGGCGGGGCTCGGAAGTGCATTCCTGAAACCGTTGTTATTGGGTGAGGATCACTTCCACCCGCCGGTTCTGCTGGCGGCCGGCTTCGGTGTCGTTGGGCGCGATGGGGTAGTCCTGTCCCAGGCCCTCGGCGCTGACGCGGGATGCATCCACACCATGGCCGGTCAGGTAATTGGCTACCGCCTGGGCGCGTTTCGCGGACAGCTGCTGGTTGTAAGCCGGGTCGCCGGTATTGTCCGTGTGCCCTTCGATCGTGGCTTTGGCCTGGGGGAAGTCAGTCATGTACTTGGCCAGTTCTCCCAGGTTGCGTTCGGCTCCCGCCTTCAAGGTGGCGGAATCGGTCTGGAACAGGGCGCTGCCCAGGGTCACCACCATGCCGCGGTCGGTCTGTTTGGCCTTCAGATCTGCCAGTTCCTGGGACATGGCCAGCATCTTCACCTGCGCTTCCTGGGCGCTCAGCTGGGCCTCGCGGGCCGAAAGTGCCGCTTCCCGGGCTGCCATGGACGCTTCCTTAGCCTGACCTTCCGCCACTTGCTGAGCGGCGGCGGCGGCGGAAGCCTGTTGCTCGGCCAGCATGCGTTGGGCATCGGCCATGGCCTTGGCGCGTTCAGATATCATGAAGTCATAACGGGTCTCCAGTTCGGCCGTCGCGGCTTTCGCCTTGGCGGCGGCGCCGGCGGCGTAGGTCTGGGCGATGCGCATCTGCGTCTGGTAACGCAGGAAAGTGCGATAGGCGCCCCGCGACTTGTAATGATATTTCTGCATTTCCTCGTAGGCGGCATCGGTGAGCTTCAGTTGTTCCGGCGCGTAACCCACTACCTCGGAATTCGCCTTCAAGGCGGCGTAATCCTTTTCCAACTGATCTTTGCTTTCTGTTTCCTGGGCCTGGACGGAAAAACTGAACAGGCCGAGCAACAGGGAAACGATGATGATGTTTCTCATGATGATGTCCTCCTAGTTCAGTTCGTCCATTTTCTTTTGCCATTGGGCCAGTTCCGCTTCGGCATTCGCCTTGTCGGCGACGGCGTTGGCGTACTCAGCCGTTACCAGCGCGGTGCGGGCGAGAATGACGGAATCGTTGGTGCGTTTGTGCCAGTCGCGGGCTTTTTGCAGCCGTGCCCTGGCCAGCGACATTTCGTCCGGCGAGAATTGCAATGCTCCGGCGGCTTGAGCCGCGTCGTAGGCCTTTTGCGCCTGATCGATGGTGTCATAGGGCTGTTCCGCCAGCGCGCCGGCTGATACCAGCAGCGCGGACAGAGCGAGTGCCCTCAGAAAAGTCTTCATGGTTGCCCCCTGTTTTGTGGTGCGTCCCGGGTATTGCGCAGTGGGATGGTGGGACCGATGTTGCCCGGAGCCTTGTTACCCGGCGCCACAGCTGCACCCTCGCTGCACAGGCTATCATTGCACCCCAACCCGTGGGGATTGTCCAGCCCATATGAGCCGAACCGTCGTCATCGTTGTGACACTGGTCGCCTACAACATCCTGCTCATCGGGATCGGGCTGTGGGCCCGGCGGCGTACCCGGGACGAGGACGATTTCTTTCTGGGCGGACGGCGGCTGGGGCCGTGGGTTGCAGCTATCTCGGCGTCCGCGAGTTCGTCGTCGGCCTGGACCCTGCTGGGGGTCAGCGGGGCGGCATATCTGTGGGGTCTCCCGGCCATCTGGTTGATCCCCGCCACCATTTCGGGCTTCGCCATCAACTGGTTTTTCGTCGCCCCGAGACTCATGCCCATGAGTCGCGCGTCCGGCGCCATCACCTTGACCGGGTTTCTGGCCGGGAATGAACCCACGCCCCTGCGGCCAGTGATCGTGAACGTGGCGGCTTTCATCACGGTATTCGCCTTCCTGTTCTATATCGCCGCGCAATTCCAGGCCGCCGGCAACATGTTCAACAGCCTGTTTGACCTGTCCATGGAAACGAGCATGTTGATCGGGGCGGGAATCGTGGTGATCTACATCCTGTTGGGAGGGTTCTGGGCCGTGAGCGTCACCGATACGGTGCAAGGCCTGCTCATGGCCGCCTCGTCCATCCTTTTGCCTGCGGTGGCGCTGGTGACTGTTGGGGGTTTCGACGGGTTGATGGCGGGTCTGCGCGCGCTGAATGAACCGGGCCTGCTCAGTTGGAGTACCGAGCAGACCGCGGGCGCAGGGCTCGCTTTCGCGGTTGGTCTGCTGGGCATCGGATGGGGATACCCCGGCCAGCCTCACGTCGTGAACCGGTTCATGGCGCTGCGGGATGCACAAGCCTTGAAACACGGTAGACGAATAGCCATGGGCTGGGCCTTCGTTGTCTATATCGGCATGGTCATCCTGGGGCTGTGCGCCCGTGTCCTCATGAACGAGGTCCCGGACAACGAGCAGGTTTTTTTCCTGGCCGCGGATGAATTGTTGCCCCCGGTGGTCGCGGGTGTGGTGGTCGCGGCCGTATTGTCTGCGATCATGTCTACGACCGACAGTCAGTTACTGGTGGCCGCCTCCAGCGTCACCCACGATTCCAGTCTGCGTCTTCGGCAAAAAAACCCACGACGACAGCTGTTGTATTCGCGGGTGATAGTGGTGATGATGACGCTGGCGTCAGTCGCGATCGCGATCTTTGCCAGCGCGGCGATTTTTTCCCGGGTGCTATTCGCGTGGCATGCCGTGGGGTCCGCATTCGGCCCCATATTGCTGATACGCATCAGTGGGCGCGATATTCGTCCCGGCTTTGTGCTAACGGCCATGTGTGTCGGTTTTCTCGGTACCGTGATTATCAACAATTTCCCCGACACGCCAGGGGACATCCTGGAGCGTTACCTGCCCTTCATCCTGGCCTTTGCCATCGCGTGGGCCGGGAGCCGGTCCGCAAGGAAACGAACATGACGATGCGAATTCTGCGGTGGATGCTTGTGATTCTGGTTCTCGCCGGGCTGGTCGCCGGGTGCCAGTCAGGAACAGATGGGCGTTCGCTGGTCGGTGAATGGCGCGCGGTGCTGGAATCTCCCGGTGGCGAGTTGCCCTTTGCCTTGCTGATCCAGGAACAAGCCAACGGACAGCTGTATGCGTATGTGACGAACGGCGATGAGCGCGTGCCCTTCAGTTCCGTAAGTTTCGAAGACGGCCAGGTGGAACTGGCTTTTGCCTGGTACGACGGAGAAATTACGGCGGAACTGGATGCGTCGGGTGACACCATGAGCGGGCGCTGGCGCAAGACCGCTTCGGCAGGCGACTCCGTGCTGTTTTTTCACGCCCGGCGCGGGAATGTGGAACGGTTTCGGCCGCTGGCGGAAACCGGGCTGAGCCCGGGGGATGCAAACGCGATCCCGGATCTCAGCGGCGAGTGGGCGGTGCAGTTCACTGACGAGGATGGTACCGAGCCGGCCCAGGGGGAATTCCGCCAATCCGGGGAAAAGGTAACTGGCACCTTTTTGACGCCCACGGGGGATTACCGTTTCCTGGAGGGGAGTTTCGAAGACGGCGTGCTGCGTCTGTCGACTTTCGATGGGGCTCATGCCTTTCTTTTCACGGCGCGAGCCGATTCTGAGGGAGAGCTCTCGGGTGATTTCTGGTCGAGGGACAGCTATCACGCTACCTGGACCGCGCATCGGCGCGCGGAAGGGGAAGAAGTCCTTCCCGATGGTTGGACGCTCGTCGGGGTCAACAATGAGGAATCGCGTTTTGCCTTCGCTTTTGATGATTCGAATGGTGTGCGCGTCACGAACGACGATGCCCGTTTCGATGGAAAAGTCCTGGTCGTAACCCTGTTCGGAACGTGGTGTCCCAATTGCAATGATGAGGCGCCGTTGCTGGCCGAGTGGTACCGACGCTACAACGCCGATGGCCTGGAGATCGTGGGGATTGCCTTTGAATTTACCGGTAATGTGGAGCGGGACCGCAGGCAGATAGACCGCTACGCCGAGCGTCATGGCATCGAATACCCGCTGTTGTTGGGTGGTACCAGCGACAAGATCGACGCGGCAGCGGCGCTTCCCGACGTGGACATCGTGATCGCGTATCCCACGACAATTTTTGTCGGCCGGGACGGGACGGTACGCAAGATCTATAGTGGCTATTCCGGTCCAGGAACCGGTGAACACCATGATCAATTGCTTGCTGAGTTCGAGGCGATTCTGAAAACGTTGCTCGACGAGCACAGCTGAGCATCACAGGAGAATCGGGGGACAACATGAAGCCCTTGCAGCTCGTGTCGGGCGTGGCCATGCTCGTGTCGTGCGCGACAGTGGGCGCCGATGTGGAAGGCAAGCTCGAGGCCATGGGGATCACCTTGCCGGAGATGCCCGCGCCAGCCGCCAACTATGTGCGCAGTACGCGCACGGGCAACCTGGTATTTCTCGCTGGACACGGTCCCCTGCGACCTGACGGAAGCTACATCACCGGCCGGTTGGGGGATGATCTGTCCATCGAGCAGGGCTATGAGGCTGCCCGGCTTGGCTGCCTTGCGCTGTTGTCCTCGCTCAAGACCGAGATCGGTGATCTGGACAG
>SMWH01000029.1 GCA_004357005.1 Gammaproteobacteria bacterium | reverse complement strand
CGTGGCACACGGGCGCCCGGACGCGCCGGATGCCGGGGAACCGGAACATCTGGCCCAAACGATCGCTGACATGGGGTTGGGATATGTGGTGATCACATCCGTGGACCGTGACGACCTGAGGGACGGTGGCGCCAGCCATTTCGCCAGCTGCATCACAGCCGTCAGAGCAGCCAGCCCGGATATCAGGATCGAGGTCCTGGTGCCCGACTTCCGGGGAAGGAACAAGATCGATCGCGCGCTGGATGCGCTGGGGTCGGCCCTTCCCGATGTGTTCAATCACAACCTGGAAACGGTTCGGCGCCTTTACCGGCAGGTCCGTCCCGGCGCAGACTACGACTGGTCGCTGGAACTGCTCAATCGTTTCAAAACGGCGCATCCCACGCTTCCGACGAAGTCCGGGGTGATGTTGGGATTGGGGGAGAGTGTCGAAGAGGTGGAGGAGGTGCTTGCCGATCTCCGGGCCCAGGGCGTGAACATGGTCACCATCGGCCAGTATCTGCAGCCCAGCCGGCATCACCACCCGGTGATCCGGTACTGGGAACCCCGCGAATTTGACGCGCTGGCGCGGCTGGGAGAGGCTATGGGCTTCAACCACGTGGCGAGCGGGCCGCTGGTCCGATCGTCGTATCACGCCGATCTCCAGGCTGAAAAGGCCGGGTATGCGGCCTAGCCGGCCAGTGACGACCAACGATCGACACTGGGCTACCGTAGAGTGGGTCCGGCACACTGGTGGAAGCTATTGACCCGCCGGACGGTCAGAATAAACCGGGAAGGCCCGACCAGTCGGGATCGGCGCATGTACGCCATCGCCGACAAATAAGGGCCAATGACCACAGGAATAACCATGAATCGTCATTTTCGATCAACGCAGGCCTCACTCCGACGGCGCTCACCAATGACCGACCTTCTGCGAGGGTCTCTGCTGCTTGGCCTGCTGGCCGCCAGCGCCCTGTCCTTCGCCGACGCGCCGGTTCGGGTAGAGCCCCTCTTCCCGGAGGAATCCCAGTTGAGGACGACGCGTTTCGTTACCAAACTCCTGACCGCGTATCACTACAAACACCCACCGATCGATGATGAACTATCGCGGCAGATATTTGACCGCTTTATCGATGGCCTGGACCCGAACCGGAGCTATTTCCTGGCCTCGGACATGGAGAATTTCGAGCAGTATCGGGTCAACCTGGACGATGCTTTACTGGGGGCTGATCTGCGCGCGCCCTTCACGATCTTCAACCGCTATCAGCAGCGTGTCCAGAACCGGGTCGCTTACTCCAAGGCATTGATCGATCAGGAATTCGATTTCACCATTGACGAAGAGTTCGTCATCGATCGGACTGAAGAACCGTGGCCGGCGACCCAGGACGAACTGAACGAGATCTGGCGCAAACGCATCAAGAACGACTGGCTGAATCTCAAACTCGCGGACAAAGAAGCTGAAGACATTCACAAAACGCTTTACGATCGTTATGACTTGCTCGGTAAACGCATGGCACAACGCGACAGCGAAGACGTATTCAATGCCTTTCTCAACTCTTTCGCGACTGCCATCGAACCCCATACCGCGTATCTGTCACCGCGCACCGCGGAGAACTTCCGAATCCGAATGAGCCTTTCTCTTGAGGGAATCGGCGCAGTACTCCAGCGCGAGAACGACTACACCATGATCCAAAGGATCGTTCCGGGTGGCCCGGCTGATCTGGAGGGGACTTTGCATGCCGGAGACCGAATCCTCGGCGTAGCCCAGGACGACAGAGAAATGGTGGATGTCATCGGTTGGCGTCTGGACGATGTCGTGGAGTTGATCCGTGGCGACAAAGGCACTGTCGTGCGACTGGAAATTCTCGCCGCTGATGCGAGCATCGACTCCGCCGGAGAGATCGTCGCCATCATGCGAAACGAGGTGCGGCTGGAAGAACAGGCGGCACAAAAGAGCGTCATCGAATTCACCGCCAACGATGCCAATTACAAAGTGGGCGTCATCCGCGTGCCGGCCTTTTACATGGACTTTGCCGCGCGGCAGCAACACGATCCGAACTACCGGAGCACGACCCGGGACGTGCGCAAACTGATCGCGGAACTGGAGGAAGAAGGCGTTGACGGCCTGGTGATCGATCTGCGCGAGAACAGCGGCGGCTCACTTACCGAAGCCATGGAACTCACCGGTCTGTTCATCGACCAGGGCCCGGTGGTCCAGGTGCGTACTTCCGATGGGCGCATAAAAGTGGAACGCGATCCCAACCCGGGAGTGGTTTACACCGGCACCATGGCGGTGCTGGTTGATCGTTTCAGCGCCTCCGCTTCGGAGATCTTCGCCGGCGCCATGCAGGACTATGGGCGGGCCCTGATCGTGGGGGAGCCCACTTTCGGCAAGGGAACCGTCCAGCAACTCATTGATCTGGATCGTCTGCCGACCCAGTCCAACAGCCCGATGGGGCAACTCAAGGTGACCACAGCACAGTTTTTCCGGATCAGCGGCTCGAGCACCCAGAACAAGGGCGTGGTGCCGGACATCATTTTCCCCACCGTGATCGAGGGCGAGGAATACGGCGAGAGCGCACTGGATAACGCCCTCCCCTGGGCGCAGGTGGAACCGGCGGACTATGAAGCCAGTGATCGCCTGCAAGCGCTGCTCGAAACGGCGACGGCCCGGCACGCGGAACGCATCGCCCACGATGAAGACTTCCTTGTTCTGGCGGAAGACCTCGAATATTACGAGCAAAACCGCGATCGCACGTCGATCTCCCTGCTGGAAAGCAAGCGGCAGGCTGAACGTGACGAACTCGAGGCGCGCCGGGCGCGCCGGAATTCACTTCGCACCGCCTCTGCCGGTGGCGGCGGTTCGGGTCAGACACTCGCCTCAGCCGGCGGGGCGGCCGAGGACGCCAACCCGACGGCGGAAGCAACCGGGAATGCAGCGGACCTGGTCCTGATTGACCCGGAGACCGGCGCTGAAGTCAGCGGCACCCGGGAAAGCGAATTGGAAAATGATTTCGTTCTGGACGAAGCGGCCCGGGTACTCGGCGATCTCATCGACCTCTTGCGACGGAGCGCTGCCGTCAGTTGAAACGAGATTCCTGGCTGCTGAACCGGTTCGCCAGATAAGCGAATACACCCCGCAGACACTGGGCGTCGCCACCAACGGGCTTCCCCGGTTTCCTGACGTCGTTCCAGGCGTAAATATCCAGGTGTGCCCAGGACTGTTGCGGCGGAACAAAGCGCTGCAAAAAGAGCGCCGCCGTGATTGAACCCGCGTGACGCGACTCCGTAGCATTCACCAGATCGGCCACCGTGCTATCCAGCATCGACTCGTAACCCGGGTGTAGAGGCATCCGCCAGAGCGGCTCGCCCACGCGGCCGGTTTCGCGCAACAAACCCTCCGCAAGTTCGTCGTCGTTGCTGTAGAGCGCGGGGATATCAGAACCCAGGGCGATACGTGCGGCGCCTGTTAGTGTCGCAAAGTCGATGATCAACTCGGGTTTATCCTCGGCGGCCTGGGCCAGGGCATCCGCCAGTACCACGCGCCCCTCCGCGTCGGTGTTGTGCACCTCCACCGTCAGACCCTTGCGCGTCGCAACCACGTCTCCCGGCCGGTAGGCATCACCGTCGATGGCATTTTCCACTGCCGGTATCAGGACGCGCAGCCGCACCGGGAGTTCGGATGACATGATCAAACGGCAAAGACCAAGCACGTGAGCGGCGCCGCCCATGTCTTTTTTCATGTTGCGCATGAAGGCGGCGTTCTTGATATCGAGACCACCGCTGTCAAACACCACGCCCTTGCCCACCAGACTGACCCTGGGTGCTTTCGGATCGCCCCAACTCAGGTCAATGAGTATGGGTTCCCTGCGAGCCGCACGGCCGACCGCGTGAATTGCAGGATATCCACCGCTGAGCAGATGGTTTCCCCTGACCAGCCGGACTTTGCCGCCGTAGCCGCGGGCCAGATCACCGGCGCACTGGGCCAGTTCTTCAGGCCCCATGTCCTGCGCCGGCGTGTTGACCAGATCCCGGATCAGGTAGAGCGACGCCACTGCAGTTTCCGCGTCCCGGGAGTCTTCGGGAAGTACCAGACGCGGGCGCTCGCCGGCAGCTTCCCGATACACATCGAAACGATAGGCGCCGGCGCACCAGTACCACGCCAGCGGCGCCAGCTGTTCTTTGGCCACACCCCGGGGGGCCCAGTCGCCGGGCGGCAATTGCTCGGGCCATGCCGCAGCCGCTGACAAATCATCGTTGGAGGCGACGATGCCCACGGCCCCGACCACACTGTCCGCCACTTTTTCGTTCCGGGGCAAAAGGCAGCAGCGCCCGGCTTTAGCCTGGAAACCGGATGCTTCGATCCAACGGCGTGTGGAATCACTCTGACCTGAGAGCCAGGCGTCAAAACCGGAAACCGGCACCACCTGCAATGGTCGCGTTTCTTTCTCGTCGTAGCTCAGGGGAAAAGCCATGTTTATCTTTCCAGTTGTTTCTTTTCGTCGTTCCTGTCCGTAGCGCTCAACCAGCCCGTCACGCTGTGCCGCGCCTGTTGTGCAAACGGCGCAACAAAGGTGACACAGTGTTCCACCGGTACCTTGAAAATGACCAGCGAGTTGAAACGCGGGATATAACTGTCTATCGGCTCACCTTCCTTGTTCATGACCACGAGCGTTCCACCCCACTCGGGCTTCCAATCGCGGGTAAAACCCATGACATAGGCGCAACGGCGACCCGGTGCTTCATGACTGTCGTCGTGTCTGGTCAGAAAATTTCCGCCCGTATAGCGCGTGGCCTGGGCGTTGATACTGTTGATCTGGCTGATCCCGACGACTTCCCGGGCAAAAGGCAGGAAATACTCGCTCCCCAGAAACATCGCCAGTTTGCAAAGAAAGAGATGCGCGTCGCGTCCTTCGTCCACGGCGGCCGCCAGGTCATAACGACTGTAGAAATACTGGAATGCCTGCGCCGCCTGACGATTGATCCCGCCAAACAGTTGCCCCTGCTCCGCACGGGGCATCGCCTCCCACTCCTGCCGGCTCACCTGCCGGCCCTCCTGACCCTGACGAAAGACCATTTCCCACGGCACCTGATCGCTCTCCAGGCATTGGGCGGCCTGCTCTGCAAACTCGGGCTTCAGGATGTCGTTGATGCGGATGCGCCGCTGCTCAGCGAACTCCTCGTTCAGGACTTTCGCGTCCAGCGCCGGGTTGAGCATGTCTTCGATGGCCAGTT
>SMWH01000028.1 GCA_004357005.1 Gammaproteobacteria bacterium | reverse complement strand
TCTCCACGATGCTCGAAACCGGTGTTTCCACTGCGCGCGCCGTATTCGCCTTCAACAGCGTGAATGTGGAAGGCTGGGCCCTGTACGCCGAGGCGGAGATGAAGCCCTACTTCCCACTGGACGGGCAGTTGATCGGGCTCCAGTCACGCATGTTGCGTGCCGCCCGCGCGTTTCTGGATCCCATGGTGAACCTGGGCGAGATGACACCGGATGAGGTTCAGGCCTTCCTGGAAAAAGAGGTCATGCTCTCAAAGGCAGCGGCAACTTCGGAAAGAGAGCGTTACACCTTCCGCATCCCGGGACAGGCGACGGCTTACTTTTACGGTTACTCCAAGCTGATGGAGCTTCGTGCCAAGACGGAAATCGCGCTGGGCGACAAGTTCAACCGACAGGCCTTCCATGATTTTATTCTGGCCCAGGGTCTGCTGCCACCGGAACTGCTGGCCAAGGCAGTCCTGGAGAGCTTTGTGCCGCAGCAAATGGGCGGCTGAAGAGTCGGTCTTTTCAAGGTGTCTGACAGCATTGAAAAACCATTGAAAAGGAGTCGTTCTAGCAGGACTCGAAAATTCCGGCCGCGCCCATTCCCGTACCCACGCACATGGTGACCATGCCGTACTTCTGTTTGCGTCGGCGGAGACCGTGGATCAGGGTGGCGACGCGGATCGCCCCGGTGGCGCCCAGGGGATGCCCCAACGCGATGGCTCCACCGAGCGGATTCACACGTTCCGGATCCAGTCCCAGGTCCTTGATCACCGCCAGCGACTGGGCCGCGAAAGCCTCGTTGAGTTCGATCCAGTCCATGTCGTCCTGTTTGAGACCGGCCTGATTCAGGGCGAGCGGAATCGCTTCTTTGGGTCCGATACCCATGATTTCCGGCGGAACACCCACCACGGAGAAACTCAAGAAGCGGGCGAGGGGCTCCAGGTTTTTCGACTTGAGCACTTTCTCGCTCACCAGTACGACGGCTGCGGCGCCATCACTCATCTGCGAAGAGTTACCCGCGGTGACGGTGCCCTCGGAATCGAAAACCGGGCGTAGCCTGGCCAGCGCTTCGGGGCTGGTGTCGAAACGCGGGCCCTCGTCCTCTACCATGTCCACGACCTGCTCGTGGACCTTGTCAGTCTGGAGATCCGGGTGACGATGGATCACCTCGAAGCCGGTGATTTCATCATCGAATTCACCGGCATCCTGTGCCGCCAGCGCCCGCTGATGACTGGTATAGGCAAAGGCGTCCTGGTCCTCCCGGGACACGTCCCACTGCCGGGCGACCTTTTCGGCGGTGATGCCCATTCCGTAGGCGATGGCCAGGTTGTCGTCGCTGAATATCCGCGGGTTCATGGCTACCCGGTGGCCCATCATGGGAATCATGCTCATGCTTTCAGTGCCGGCACCGATCATGATGTCAGCCTCTCCCAGCCGAATGCGATCCGCCGCCAGCGCCACTGCCTGTGTTCCCGATGAACAGAAGCGGTTGATGGTCATGCCCGGTACGCGATCGGGAAAACCAGCCAGCAGCAGTCCTATGCGGGCCACATTCATGCCCTGTTCCGCCTCGGGCATGGCATTTCCCACGATGATGTCCTGCACGTCACCCTTGTCGAGGGCCGGTACCTCGTCCATGGCCGCATTAAGTGCGTGGGCCAGCAGGTCGTCAGGCCGGGTGTGCCGGAAAGCGCCGCGCGGCGCTTTGCCGACGGGCGTGCGTTTCGCTGCGACGATATAGGCGTCTGTGATCTGTTTGCTCATTGTTCGGCTTCCTGTCAGTTGCCTTCAGTCACCCTTCAGTTGCGGACCTCAGTTACGCAAAGGTTTGCCGGTCTTGAGGGTGTGCATGATGCGCTCCTGGGTTTTCGGCATCTGCGCCAGTGCTGAAAAGTTGTCGCGCTCCAGCCGCAACAACCAGTTTTCATCCACGTGGCTGTCATGATCCAGTTCGCCGCCACACAGAACCGCTGCGATGCGGGAGCCGACCTCATAATCATGTTCGGAAATAAAATGGCCCGCGAGCATGTTGACCATCATCATTCGCAGGTTGGCAATCCCCGTGGCGCCGACGACCTCGATATTTTCCGTGGGAAGCGGCGGCCGGTAAGCGCTGTCCGCCAGCGCGGACGCTTCGGCTTTGGCCACATAAAGCAGTTCAAAGGCATTAAAAATTACCGTGTCGGTGGGGCGGAGAAAGCCGTATTCCTTTGCTTCCAGAGCGCTTCCGGCCATTTTGCCCATGGCCACGGTCTCGAAATAACGGCGCAAGAAGGGGAAGACGTCGCCACCCTTGGCCTCAAGCCAGGCGCGCAAAGCCAGTTCCTTCAGGCCGCCCCCGGCGGGGAGCAAACCCACACCCGCTTCCACCAGACCGATGTAGGTCTCCAGTGCGGCCACGGTTTTCGTGGTGTGCATGGCAATCTCACAACCGCCGCCGAGGGTCAGCCCCTGGATGGCGGCTACCGTGGGCACCATGGAGAACTTGAGACTCGCAGTCGCGCGCTGGAAGTCAGCAATCATGTCGTCCACGGCGGCGATCTCTCCGGCCTCCAACAGGGTAATCATGCCCTTCAGATCGGCGCCGGCGCTGAAGGGAGGTGTGGGGTGCCAGATGACCAGCGCCTTGAAGTTCTGTTCGGCTTGTTGAACCGCGTTCTGGATACCGTCGAGTACACTGGCGCCCACCGTGTGCATCTTGGTCTTGAAGCTGAGGATGACGATGTCGTCGTCTTGGTGCCACAAACGTACTTCGTCGTTCTCGAAGACGGTTGTGCCCCGGTCGAATTTTTCACCCAGCAGCGGGTCCGGAAACAATTGTCTGCGGTACACGGCGAGATCTGACCGTGGCCGGTAACCAGCGATGGAAGGCGCCCAGGAACCCGCCGGGGTGTGCACGCCCTCGCGCTTCGGATCTGAAGCCCAGTCGGGCAGCGACACGGCGGCCATCGCTTTTGCGGCTGTCACGTCTTGGCCTATCCATTTCGCAATCTGTGCCCACCCCGAGGCCTGCCAGGTTTCGAAGGGTCCGAGCTGCCACCCATAGCCCCAGCGAATGGCGAAATCCAGATCCCGGGCGTTGTCCGCGATGTCGGCCAGTTGATACGCGCTGTAATGGAAAAGATCCCGGAACATGGCCCAGAGAAACTGTGCCTGTGGGTGATCGTTTTCCCGCAACAGCCTGAAACGCGCCGCCGGGTCCTTTTCCCTGAGGATGCCGGCGACAGAGTCGTCGACTGAGGCCTCGGAAGGTCGGTATTCGCCGGTCTTCAGGTCCAGAACCCGGATATGTTTGCCTTCTTTTTTGTAAATACCAACTCTGGTTTTCTGACCCAGCGCGCCTTTTTCAATGAGCTGCTTCAGCCAGTCGGGTGTGACGAAATATTTATGCCAGGGATCGTCCGGCAGGGTGTCCGCCATGGTCTGGACCACATGATCAAATGTATCGAGACCAACGATGTCTGCAGTTCGGAAGGTGGCACTCTTGGGCCGACCGATGGCCGGACCGGTCAGCGCGTCCACCACATCGAAACCCAGACCGAAAGCCTGTGCGTGATGAATCGTGGCGAGCATGGAGAACACGCCGATCCGGTTGCCAATGAAATTGGGCGTATCCTTGGCGTGTATGACACCCTTGCCCAGGGTGGTGGTCAGGAAAGCCTCCAGGTTGTTGAGGATGGCCGGGTCGGTCGCATCGTTGGGCACCAATTCCACGAGGTGCATGTAGCGCGGCGGGTTGAAGAAGTGCACGCCGCAAAAACGTGATCTCAGCGAATCCGTGGGCAGAGCGTTCGCCAGTTCGTTGATGCTTAGCCCCGAGGTATTGCTGGCGAAGATCGCGCCGTCGTCCACATATGCACCGACTTTCAGGTAAAGATCCTTCTTCCAGTCCATGCGCTCTGCGATGGCTTCGATGATGAGGTCACAGTCGCGGAGTAACTCGAGGTCGTCTTCGTAGTCCGCAGGCTGTATGCGATCCGCCACCTGCGAGACCGCCAGCGGGCTCGGGCGCAGCTTGTGCAAGCCCTCGATCGCCTTTTTAACCAGGGCGCGCGGGTCGCCTTCCTTGCTTTGAAGATCGAACAACACGGTAGGGATCCCGGCACTGACCAGCTGCGCGGCGATCTGCGCACCCATCACGCCGGCCCCGAGAACCGCCGCCTTGCGCACGATGAAATTTCCGTTTTTATCCTTGTTCGCGGACATTGGAGTTCCTTTTTTTTAACAGTTTGTGCCCGGACCCATGACGGGCCCCGGCACAAACCAGGAGCGTCTTAGCCAGCCCTGGCGACTTTGGCTTCGTTTGCCGTGTACCCGGGTTCGACGTATTCCCGCGGGAAGTCATCCACCGCGATGACACGCAGCGAGGCCTCCTGGGCTTCCCGGACCAGGCGGGCTTCGGTTGTCGTGATGACGCCATCAGCCAGACCCCGGGTGACCAGATCTTTGTAAGTGTTCGGGTCCACGCCGATGCCCAGCGCCTTGCGAAGCTTGTCTTCCGCGTCGCTGGCGGCCAGTACCTTGTCGAAGGCATCCAGCACAGCACCCACGGCGTCATCGGGGTCGCGGCATTCGAACACGCCCTGGGTCAGACGGGAACGCGCACCGGTGTCCGAGAGAATCAGGCGCGCCACGGCCTTGCCCAGTCCGTCATTGGGTTTTTTGTACGGACGTCCGAAAGGCAGCGTCATCCCGCGCAGGAACAAGCCCACGGCCGGGGAGGGAAAGTTGCGGAATACGTCGTACAGGCTCTCCTGCACCTGGACGAGGCTGTCGATGCAGGCCCAGTGCAGCAAGGGCAGGTCCTCCTCGGGCTGACCCTGATCCTGGAAACGTTTGAGCATGGCTGACACCATGTACAGATGGCTCAGGATGTCGCCGAGCCGGCCCGAGAGTTTTTCCTTGAACTTCAGCTTGCCGCCCAGCATCAGCATGGTGACATCCGCCACGAAGGCGAACGCGGCGCTCATGCGCGTGACCTGCTTGTAGTAGCGGGCGGTCGGCCCGTTTACCGGCGAGCGCAGCAGACGTCCCGCGGTGATGGCGAGAACGAAGGCCCGGAAGGCATTGCTCATGGTAAAACCGATGTGAGCCCAGAAAGCCCTATCGAAATCCCTGAGCCCCTCCCGTGGATCGGGGTTATCCACCGAGCGCATCTCACGGAGGATATAGGGGTGACACCGGATGGCGCCCTGGCCGAAGATAATCATGCTCCGGGTCAGAATGTTTGCGCCTTCCACGGTGATGCTGATGGGGATGGTCTGATAGGCATGTGCCAGATAGTTTCGCGGCCCGCGGATGATGCCCTTGCCACCGTGTATGTCCATGGAGTCCGCCACGATGTGGCGCATGGTTTCCGTGGTGTGGTATTTGAGAATGGCGCCCAGTACCGCAGGTTTCTGTCCCTCATCAATCGCGACAAGGGTCAGCAGTCTGGACGCATCCATCCGGTAGCTGTAACCGGCGATCCTGGTCAGCGCCTCTTCGACTCCCTCGAAATAACCGATGGGGATTTTGAATTGTTTGCGGATACGTGCGTAAGCGCCAGTCGCGAGGCTGGCCATCTTGCCTGAAGCCGTGCTCAGCGCCGGCAGGGAAATGGATCTGCCTACCGCGAGGCTCTGCATGAGCATGCGCCACCCCTTGCCGATCCAGTCCGGTCCGCCGATGACGTAGTCGAGCGGGATGAACACATCCTTGCCCTGGGTGGGGCCGTTCATGAACGCGGCCCCGACCGGGAGATGACGGTTACCGATGGTGATGCCCGGCGTGTCAACAGGAATAAGCGCGCAGGTGATGCCGAGACTTTCTTCATCACCGAGCAGGTGATCCGGGTCCTCCGCCTTGAAGGCGAGGCCCAGCACCGTCGCTACCGGGGCGAGGGTGATATAGCGCTTGTCCCAGTTCAGCCGCAGGCCCAGGACTTCTTTGCCTTTGTACTTGCCCTTGCAGATCACGCCCGTGTCGGGGATGGCGCCGGCATCAGAGCCGGCCGTGGGGGACGTCAGTGCGAAGCAGGGAACATCCTGGCCCCGCGCCAGGCGTGGCAGATAGTGGTTCTTCTGAGCTTCTGTTCCGTAATGCATCAGCAACTCGCCGGGGCCCAGGGAGTTGGGCACCATGACAGTCACAGCCGCGGTCACGCTGCGACTCGAAATTTTCATGACCACTTCGGACTGGGCCTGGGCGGAAAAACCGAGACCACCGTATTCCTTCGGAATGATCATGCCGAAGAAACCGTTTGTCTTGATGAATTCCCAGGCTGCAGGTGGCAGGTCCTTCAGCTCGTGGGTGATCTCCCAGTTGTCGAGCATGTCGCAGAGTTCGTCGACCGGACCATCAAGAAAAGCCCGTTCTTCATCACTCAGATGCGGGGCGGGTGTGGACAGCAACATTTTCCAGTCGGGTTTGCCGGTGAACAGTTCAGCGTCCCACCAGACAGTGCCGGCATCGAGCGCTTCACGTTCCGTATCCGAGATGGACGGGACAACACTGCGGAACCACGCGAAAATCCTGCGGCTAAAGAGGGCGCGACGAATCGGTACCACCGCGATAGGGACCGTGAGTAGCGCAAACGCGCCCCAGGCGAGGGTGAGCGCCGCCGCACCGGGTTGCGCGAGCCATGTCCAACCTGCCAGCAGTGCGACGATCGCCAGGGCGGTGGCCCACAACTGGACGCGGAAATAAAGCGCCAGGAAGATGATGAGCAAAAAGGACAGAATCCAGAATAAAGGTGTCATGGTGCTATCTCCGTCACGCTACGACGCCGGCGGAAATCCGGCTTTGGGCAGGCGTGACTGATGTCAGTCCGGCTTCGGCGAAATCCACCAATCGGGTGGCGAGGTCCGCCAGTTCTCGGGCGGAGTCGTCGTGTTCCCACACGACTTCCGCCATCGCATAAGTCAGCGCGCCGACGACGAAATTCAGCCGCCAGAAAAGGTCTTCATCAGACAGGTCCGGGAGCGCGCGTCCCAGAACGTCCGCAAAACGTTTGATCACGTGACCGTAGCGATCGGAGAGAAAGGCTCGGAGCGCGCGGTCGCGTTCAGACATGACCCGTGCCAGGAGACGCATGAACACGACGCCCCCATGCTCGGGGTCGTGACTCATTTCCAGCGCCGGCACGATGAAGGCTTCCAGTGTCCCACGCAGCGACGCTGCGCCATCGGCGGCTCGTGACTGCACCCGTTCGAGGCGGCCCAGACGTTCTGTATTCAAGGCGTCCAGGCGGCGTCGGAATACGGCCTGGATCAAAGCTTCCTTGCTGCCGAAGTGGTAGTTGACGGCCGCGAGGTTGACGCCGGCGTGGGTCGTGATGCCGCGCAGGGAAGTGCCGGCCAGGCCATGGTCGGCAAAGAGGCCCTCGGCGGCGCTCAGGATGATTTCACGGGTGTTCGTGGTGGCCATGATCGGGGTCTAAACAAACGTTTGAATAATATATCAGACCCCACCGGGGACGAAAAGCATTCGGCACCACCCGTTCAGTGGCGGGCCCCTTGGCCCCCATGGCGGCACTGCCGCCCCGGGGGAAATTCCCTTACCGTTCAGTGGCCTAAGCGATCGTTTTAATGAGTCTTTGTGCTATAGTCGCAGCGCTTTGCAGGTCCAGTGCGCCCGGAAAAGTCCGGAACCGGCCGAAAAAACAGGCCCAAACAGGCCAAGATTGGAAGATTGACGAGATAAGGGAAACAGGAATGGCCACGGAGCGCACTTTTTCCATCATCAAGCCCGATGCGGTGGGAGCCAACAACATAGGCGCGATCCTCAGTCGCTTCGAGGCGGCTGGATTGCGGCCGGTGGGAATGAAAATGCTGCAAGTCACGCGGGACCAGGCCGAGGGTTTTTACGCGGTGCACCGGGAGCGCCCCTTTTTCGGAGAGCTGGTGGAGTACATGACCTCCGGTCCCGTGGTGGTGCAGGTCCTGGAAGGCGAAAACGCCATCGCCCGCCATCGCGAACTGATGGGCGCCACGGACCCGGCCCAGGCGGATGCCGGGACCATCCGGGCGGATTTCGCCGAGAGCATCCAGGAAAACGCCGTGCATGGTTCCGACGGGCCGGAAACGGCAAGGACCGAGATCGATTTCTTTTTCCCAGAAGATGAACTCTGTTCCCGCACCCGCTGACGCCGACGCCGGCGACTCGACGCGCACCAACCTCCTGGGCATGACCCGCCCGGCGTTGCGGGCCTGGGTGGCGGGGCTCGGGGAGCAGCCCTATCGGGCCGACCAGGTCATGAAATGGGCTTATCACCGTGGCGCCAAGGCCTTTGGGGAGATGACGGATCTTTCCAGGTTGTTCCGGGAACGGCTGGAGTCGCTGGCGGAGTTCCGGGCGCCGCGCATCGAAAGCGTGCAACAGTCCTCCGACGGCACGCGGAAATGGTTGTTGCGTCTGGAAGATGGCAACGCCATCGAAACGGTACTCATTCCCGAGGAGCGCCGCGTGACCCTATGTGTCTCCTCGCAGGTGGGCTGCGCGCTCAATTGCAGTTTCTGCTCGACGGCTACCCAGGGGTTCAGCCGCAATCTCAGCGTCGAGGAGATTGTGGGGCAGGTGTGGTTGGCCCATCACGCTGTGGGCGAAGAAGATCCCGACGGTCCCGGTATCACCAACGTGGTGTTCATGGGCATGGGCGAGCCTTTGCTGAATTTTGACAACGTAGTGGCTGCCATGAACATCATGCGTGATGACATGGCCTTCGGACTGGCCAGGCGCCGGGTGACCCTGTCCACCTCGGGTCTGGTACCGGGTATCGACCGTTTGCGTGAAGTGTGCGATGTGAGCCTCGCCGTGTCATTGCACGCACCCGACGACGAATTGCGCAACAAGCTCGTGCCCATCAACCGCAAATACCCGATCGCCGAGCTTCTGGCGGCGTGCGAGCGCTATGTGGCGGCCAGGCCGCGGGCCCGGGTAACCTTCGAATACACCCTGATGGCCGGGGTCAATGACAGTCCGCGGCAGGCGAAGGCCCTTGCCCGGGTGTTGGAAGGGGTGCCTGCGAAGATCAATCTGATTCCTTTTAACCCCTATCCGGGGGCCGTCTACCGGCGCCCTTCCCAAGGAGACATGCAGAGATTCGTGGATATCCTTCACCGGGCGGGGTATACCACTACGCTCAGGCGCACCCGCGGAGACGACATCGATGCAGCCTGTGGGCAACTGGTGGGCCGGGTAAAGGATCGCACCCGCCGGCAAGCTCGCCATCGCGCGCGGCTGGAAGGTGACCGCCCATTGGCATGAGAATTGTGATGAAGTATTTTCCGCAAGCTGTTGTTTGTATTGCACTATTCCTTACAGCTTGTGTTACCACGCATGAGCCCGCCTATCCCGTGGGGGACCCGGTGGAAGCTGCGCGGGCCAACGTCCGGCTGGCGGTTGCCTACATGCACCGGGGCGAGTACGAGATCGCCATGGCGAAGCTGCAGCGGGCTCTCGAGCAGGATCCGAAAAACGCGGACGCGCACACCACCCTGGGCGTGCTGTATGAGACCCTCGGCGAGCGCAAAAAGGCCGGGACCCACTACCGCGAGGCGGTGCATCTGGCCCCCGATGACCCCAATGCCCACAACAATTACGGTACCTGGCTGTGTCAGGACGGCCGCCTGAAACAGGCCCAGAAGGAGTTCACGAAAGCTGCCGAGAGCCCCTTCTACAAAACCCCGCAAGTGGCGCTCACCAACGCCGGTTCCTGCGCCATGCGCGATGGCGAGGTAGCCCGGGCGGAGCAGTATTTTCGCCGTGCGCTGGCAGTCGATGAGGCGTATCCTGATGCCCTGTACCAGATGGCGTCGCTGAAATACCAGCAGGGCGACTATATGCGCGCCCGTGCCTTTGTTCAGCGATATCTGAGTATCGCTCGGGCCAACGCGGAAAGTCTTGCTCTGGCGATCCGCATTGAAAACGCACTCGGGGACGATGACGCGGCCTGGGAATATACGGACGAGTTGATCGCGGATTTTCCGGACTCTCCCCAGGCCCGGGCGATATACGACGCGAACAAGTACGGCGATTGATGAACCCACGGACCTCCCCGCCCAGGAACTCGGAAGAAGCGCCCACGCGGCGTTCCGAGTCCATTGCCCGATGCCTGGCTCATCTGCTCGAGTCGGCGCGCCAGCAATCCGGCATCGGCAACGAACAAATCCAGTCAGAACTGCGTCTTCCCGTGGTGGCCCTCGGGCACATCCAGTCGGGAGAGTTCGACGCCTTGGGTCCTGAGATTTACGCTCGCGGTTTCGTGTTCGGATACGCGCGGATCGTGGAAGCGCCATTATCGGAGGTCGAGTCGCTCTGGGCCGAACTTCACCACATGCCTGAGCAAGTACCCCTGGTGAGCCATGTGCCCCAACGCCCCGATTGGCAAATCGGCGCGCAACATGCCGCCACGGTGGTCATCGTGCTTGGCGTGCTGGTGGGGCCGATCCTGTGGTTACACAGTCAGGGTGCTTTTCAGCAGTGGTTCGGCCCTGATGAACAGGTGGTTGTGGCCCCGGTCAGCGGTGAGTTCCCGGCTGAGTTCGTGGCATCAGTCGATTCCGGGCCCGCGGCGCCAGAGCCGGCCCCGGTGCTTGAAGTTCCCGAAGACCCGGAAGACCCGGCTTCGGCGCCGGTGACGGCCAGCATCGCGAGCCTGCCATCCGTAGTACCGGTCGAATCCGAATCAAACGAAGACCCCGAGGCGGCTCCAGCGGCGCTGGTACTCGAGATCTACTTCAGGGATGACTGCTGGGTTGAAGTGAGCAGCGGTGAGGGCGATCGACTGGAATACAATCTGGTTCGCGCGAACAGTCGCAGACGTTATGAAAGCAATGGGTCGCTGTCGGTATTTCTGGGCAACGCGGAGGCAGTGACCGTAGCGGTCAACGGCGAGTTCCTGGATATCGCTCCCTATCGGAGACGTAACCTGGCGCGTTTCGAGGTGGATGTTCCTGACCCTGAGAATGCGGAGTAGGGTCGGCAAAGCAGAGCCGGCGGCAGCGTTTCCCAAGACACCAATCCCGACGAACAATCCGGAGGACCGAGCGTGGTGGCCGCATGGCCGCCGGCATGTGGCGCTCGGTCCCTGTCGTTTGAACGGGACTTCAGGGTTGAAATGAAAAGTATCCAATCCATACGCGGCATGAACGACGTCCTCCCGGACCACAGTGCCGCGTGGCAGCGCGTGGAGGCTACGGCGCGGGAGGTGCTGACGCGATACGGATATCTCGAAATGCGTACGCCGATACTCGAACACACTGAGTTGTTCTCCCGTTCCATCGGCGAGACCACTGACGTGGTTGAAAAAGAAATGTACAGCTTTGAGGACCGCAACGGCGAGAGTCTGTCCCTGCGACCCGAGGCAACGGCGGGCTTGGTGCGTGCGGGCCTCGAGCACGGCCTGTTCCACAACCAGCAACAGCGCGTGTGGCTGATGGGACCCATGTTTCGACGCGAACGTCCGCAACGGGGGCGGTTTCGCCAGTTCTGGCAGATCGACGTGGAAGCGTTTGGAATACCGGGCCCGGATGTGGATGCGGAAATTATCCTGATCTCCGCCCGTATCCTCAGTGAACTTGGGCTTAAGGGGCTGCGTCTGGAATTGAATTCTTTGGGTACGACGGAGTCACGCTGGGAGTATCGGGAGAAACTTCGGGAGTACTTTGATTCCCACCGGGACGAGCTGGACGAAGACAGTTTGCGACGTCTGGATGCGAATCCGTTGCGGATTCTCGACAGCAAGAATCCTGGATTAAAAGAGTTGATTACTCGGGCTCCGAGCATGCTTGATTCGCTGGATGAAGAGTCACGCAATCACTTCGACGCTGTTGTTGACACACTCTCCCAGGCGGGCGTCGACCATGAAATCAATCCCCGCCTGGTGCGCGGTCTGGACTACTACACTAGAACCGTGTTCGAGTGGATCAGCGACAGTCTCGGGGCACAGGGCGCTGTTTGCGCCGGCGGGCGCTATGACGGTCTGGTGGAACTTCTTGGGGGCCGTCCCACGCCAGCCATCGGTTTTGCCATGGGCGTGGAACGCCTGATCGATCTCGTGGCGGCGGGTGGGGCGGGTGACCCGGATCCGGGGTCTCCGCCCCACGTGTACCTGGTCGCGCAAGGCGACGCGGCGGTGCACAAGGCGCTGCTCCTCGCCGAACAGTTGCGATCGGCCTTGTCGCGGCTGCGCTTGGTGAACAACTGTGGCGGCGGGTCCTTCAAGAGCCAGTTCAAACGGGCGGATCGCAGCGGGGCGTTGTGGGCTGTGGTCCTTGGGGAAGAGGAAATGGCTCAGGGCACGGTGATTCTCAAGCATCTGCGCGCGGATCACGCCCAGGAAACGCTCGCCATAGCCGAACTCGAGGGGCGGCTGGAGGCGCTTGTGGCGGGCAAGACGTGACACGGGCCGGCTTTTCGCTATCATGGCGGGTTTTCCGCCGGCACGGTTGCCCCATATGAAACGAACCGCAGGAAGGATTTGAAACAGCAATGGATCCGCTCAGAGACGAAATCGAACAAGCAAAGATCGTCAAGCAATGGATTCGGACCTATGCGCCGAGCATCATCGGTGGCGTGGCTCTGGGCCTTGCGGTCCTGTACGGCTGGAACGCATGGCAGGACTACCGGCACGGGCAGGCTGTGGACGCAGCGGGCGCCTTTATCGTACTCGAGGCGCTCGCCGATACGGACGACACCGCGATGGCACGTCAAGCCGAGGGTTTGATAGCGGATTTTCCGGACACGCCCTACGCCGTTAACGCAGCGTTGCTGTTGGCGCGTTTGCATGTGGGCGAGAGCAACCTCCAGGCCGCAGAGGCCCGGCTCCGCTGGGCTTTGGAAAATGCCCGGCCGCCTGAAATGGCTCACGTGGCACGCTTGCGCCTGGCGCGGGTGCTCAATGCCCAGGACCGAAGCGACGAAGCGCTGGGGTTGCTCGATGGGGTTGATGCGCAAGGCTACGCCTCAAGCTACGCGGAACTACGCGGGGATATCCTGTCAAAGTTGGAAGACATCTCCGGGGCGCGGGCCGCCTATCATGAGGCCCTGGATGAGATGGATGCAACGACCGGTGATCGTAGCCTGTTGCAGATGAAACTGGATAACCTCGCGGTGGCGTCCGAAATCAGTGAAGCAGTCAGCGAGACAGCGGAAAGCTCCGATTGAGATGACCATGTTTGCGCACAAGCTGTGGAAAGTCATCACCGTTTTCGGACTGGTGCTGACCGTGTGTGCCTGTTCCAGCGTCGGCAAGACCCTGGATGCGGTGAATTTCCTCCAGACCCCCGACAACGTTGACCCACCGGAAGAATTGGTAGACATCGACGAAACCCTGGTGGTGGAAAAAATCTGGTCCCGGGACCTGGGTCGCGGGACGGATAAGCAGCTGGTTGCCCTGGGGATCGGCGTTGCGGGTGACATGCTGATCATCGGTGGGCGAGGCGGAGGCGTCGCTGCCCTGTCCCGGGAGACCGGTGAAGTGATTTGGAAACTCCAAACCGGGATGCCGTTGTCGGCGGGGCCGGGCATCGGAGATAACTTTGCCGTATTCGGCAGCAGCGAAGGCGATGTGGTTACGCTGGAGATTGCCACGGGAATTGTTCTGTGGCGCAGCGCTGTTACCAGTGAAGTGCTGTCGGTGCCGGCCGTGGTCAACGGATACGTGATCGTGCGTTGTGTGGACGGGCGCGTATTCGGTTTTGACGAGGTTTCCGGCCGGCGTCAATGGACCTATGACCGCAGTGTCCCGTTATTGTCGCTGCGGGGCAACGGCGACCCGGTGGTATTCGGCAATCGGGTTATTTATGGGTTCGACAATGGTGCGGTGGGCGCATTGCTGGCCAATGACGGGTCGGTCCTGTGGGAGCAGCCAGTCGCGACCGGGCGCGGACGCACGGAACTGGACCGACTCGCCGACATCGATGGCGCGATAGGCGTATACGGTCAGGACATGTACGTGTCCAGCTACAACGGGCGGCTCGCGTCATTGGCCATGGAATCCGGCCGGGTGTTGTGGGTTCGTGAGATGGGTTCCTACTCCGGTGTCGCGGTGGATGGGGATGGCCTGTATCTCACCGACGCGGAGGATCAGGTGTGGAGGCTCGACCGGCGTAACGGTGCTTCCCTGTGGACTCAGGCCCAACTGGCGCGGCGAAAACTCACGGTACCAGTGCCGGCAGGTGATACCGTTGTTGTGGGGGATTTGGAAGGTTATCTGCACTGGCTGGACAAGGAAGACGGCAAGATGCTCGCCCGGGAAAGAGTCGCCGATGAGTCCATCCAGGCGACGCCTGTCCTCATCGACGATGTGCTGTACGTGCTCGGCAGCGGCGGCAGGGTAGGTGCCTACCGCTTTGCCCCGCGTGATCAGGGCGAGCCCTGACCGCCGCGGTTATACTCCGTTTCAACCAACCCTCAAAGTGCTTTTGCCATGCTGCCTGTCGTCGCGCTGGTGGGCCGGCCGAACGTAGGCAAGTCCACGCTTTTCAATCAACTGACCCGATCCCGTGACGCTCTCGTGGGCGCCATGCCCGGGCTCACCCGCGATCGCCAGTACGGGCTGGCGAAAATCGACGATCACCGTTTCCTCGCCGTCGACACGGGTGGACTGACGGAATCCCATACCGGCGTGGAAGCGCTGATGGACAAACAGGTTCATCTGGCGATCGACGAGGCCGATGTGGTCGTTCTGGTGGTTGATGCGCGAGAAGGACTCAACACGCGAGATGAGCAGATCGCGGACCAGTTGCGCGTGACCGGCAAGCCCGTAGTGGTGGCGGTGAACAAGGTGGACGGCTCAGACGCGGATACTGCCATGGCCGATTTTCATGCCCTGGGTTTTGCCGATGTAACGCCAACCACGGCCACCCATGGTCGCGGAATCTCCGATCTCGTCGAACTGCTTGATGTCTATCTTCCGGCGACCGTGGAAACCGATGCCGAGGTACCGGAGGGGAGAATTCCGATCGCGGTGGTGGGCCGGCCCAACGTAGGCAAGTCCACTTTGATCAACCGGATGATCGGGGAGGAAAGGGTGATCACTTTCGATCAACCGGGCACCACCCGGGACAGCGTGCGAGTGCCGTTTACCCGGGGCGGGTGGGATTTTGTTCTCATCGATACGGCAGGCGTGCGGCGCCGGGCGCGCGTTCACGAAACAGTCGAAAAATTCAGCATCATAAAGACCCTTCAGGCCATCGATGCATCGCAAGTAGTAATCTTGATGCTGGATGCCCAGGAGGGAGTTACGGATCAGGACGCGACTATTCTCGGGCATATCATTGAACAGGGGCGGGCCCTCGTGATCGCCATAAACAAATGGGACCGGCTCGAGCCCGAGCAACGCGACAAGGTGAGGCGGGAGCTGGATTTGAAACTCGGTTTCTGTGATTTCGCGGAGCGTCACTTCATATCCGCGCTGCATGGCACCGGCATCGACAAGCTGCTCAAGGCGGCGTTACGCGCGCGGGAGTCCGCGTTCCTGAAAGTGCCGACACCGCGACTGACGGAGATACTGGAGGATGCAACGCAAAGACACACGCCACCAGTCGTCCGGGGACGGGCGCCGAAACTGCGTTATGCCCATCAGGGGGGCGTCAACCCGGTTCGTATCATCGTGCACGGCAACCGCACCGACATGGTGCCCGCAAGCTATCAGCGTTACCTGGTCAACACCTACCGGAAGCGCCTCAAGATTACCGGGGCCCCTATTCGTGTCGATCTGCGGAGCGGAAAGAACCCCTACGAAGGAAAAAAGAACGTGTTAAGCGAGCGCCAGAAGAAACGTCGCAAGCGCCAGATAAAACACACGACCAGGCAAAAAAAGCGACGATAAGGTCATGAACCGGGACCAATCCAGTCCTCCAAGTCTTGAAGACATCCGCGAGGCCCGGGATCTGCTGGGTGATCGAATTCGCGCGACCCCGGTATGGAACTGGGAGTGCCAGGCGCTGACGGAACGTCTGGGTTCGACGCGGGTGGAAATGAAACTGGAGCTGTTTCAGCACACCGGTACCTTCAAGGCGCGGGGCGCGTTGCTCAACGCCCTGACCCTTTCAGAAAAGGAAAGAAGCCGGGGGCTGACGGCGGTGAGCGCTGGTAACCACGCGATCGCCGTGGGCTGGGCAGCAAAGAGCGTCGGGACCCGGGCGAAAGTGGTCATGCCAAGGAATGCCAACCCGATGCGGGTAGAGAAATGTCGGCGGTTGGGCGCAGAGGTCGTGCTGGTCGACGACGTACACCAGGCCTTCGAAGAAGTGCACCGCATCGAACGTGAAGAAGGCATGACCTTCGTGCACCCCTTCGAAGGCCCGGTGACCTGCACCGGGACCGCCACCCTGGGGCTCGAGTGGGGGGAGCAAACACCGCAAATGGATGCGGTGATCATACCCATCGGCGGTGGTGGCCTGTGTGCGGGCGTGTCGTGCGCGATCAAGCAGCTCTTGCCCGATTGTCAGGTGTTCGGCGTGGAACCCGAAGGGGCGGATACCATGCATCGCTCATTTGCCTCGGGAAAACCGGAATCCATCGACAAGGTGCGCACGATCGCGGACAGTCTGGGCGCGCCTTACGCGGCTCCGTACAGTTTCTCCCTGTGCCGGCGATATGTGGACGAACTCGTCATGATCAACGATGACATGATGCGCGACGCCATGCGGTTGTTGTTCGACGAAGCGAAGCTGGCGGTGGAACCGGCCGGCGCGGCGGCCACGGCCGGTTTACTCGGACCCTTGCGTGAAAAACTGGCGGGAAAAACGGTAGGCGTGCTGGTGTGCGGATCCAATATCGATTTGGAGTCCTTCAGCCGCTACGCCGGCGAGTCCGGGTCATAGGCCAGGTTGGAAGCGAGCCAGCGCTCAACTTGCCGGATATCCACATTCTTGCGGCGAGCGTAGTCCTTGACCTGGTCCCGGTTGATCTTGCCCACGACGAAGTACTGGCTCTGCGGGTGGGAAAAATACAGGCCACTCACTGACGCCGCAGGCAGCATGGCGAAGGACTCCGTGAGTGTGATGTGCGTGCGTGTTTCCACATCCAGCAAACCGAAGAGCTTGCGTTTTTCCGTGTGATCAGGGCACGCCGGGTAACCGGGTGCCGGGCGGATACCGGCATAGGCTTCCCGGATCAGTTGTTGGTGGTCGAAGGCCTCCTCCGGCGCATAACCCCAGAACTCGGTTCGGATGCGTTGATGGAGGCGCTCGGCAAAAGCTTCGGCCAGCCGGTCCGCCAGGGCCCTGACCAGGATGGCGTTGTAGTCATCGTGGTCGCGTTCATAGTGTTCCACCAGGGCTTGTGCGCCAATGCCCGCGGTCACGGCAAAGGCGCCCACGTAATCAGCAACCCCCGCAGGGGCGACGAAATCGGCGAGACACAGATCCGGCTTCCCGGCTGGCTTGGTCAGTTGCTGTCGCAGGCAATTCAGGACCGTGTGCACCGATTCCCGGTTTTCATCCGGGTAGACAAGGATGTCGTCCCCGTCCCGGTTGGCGGGGAACAGCCCAAAAACGCCCTGGGCCGTCAGGAGCTTTTCGTCGATCAGCCGTTCGAGGAGTTGCTGCGCGTCGGCGTGGAGTTTCCTGGCCTCCGCTCCCAGGCGGGGATCATCGAGGATGGCAGGATATCGCCCCTTGAGCTCCCAGGTCTGAAAGAAGGGTGTCCAGTCAATGTACTTCGCCAACTCTTCCAGCGGGTAGTCCTCCAATAATTCGACGCCCATGGTCTTTGGCACCGGCGGCGCATAATCGGACCATTCCAGTTGCAACCGACACCTCTGAGCCTCTTCCAGGCTACGCAGTTTCGAAGCCGTGTCACGATCGGCATGACGTCGGCGAACTTCTTCGTATTCACCACGGACTTTGGCGACAAAGGGTTCCCGGTGTTCGTCGCTTAGCAGCGACTGCACCACGCTCACCGCGCGGGACGCGTCCTTCACCCATACCGTGGCGCCCCGGTAACGCGGTTCGATCCGAAGAGCGGTATGCGCCCGCGACGTGGTGGCGCCACCGATCAGGAGAGGCACCCGGCAGTCTTGTCGTTGCATTTCGGCGGCGACATGGGCCATTTCCTCCAGCGACGGCGTGATCAGGCCGCTGAGCCCGATGAGGGCGGCGTTTTCTTCTCTGGCCGCGTCCAGGATCCGCTGTGCCGGGACCATGACGCCCAGGTCCACGATCTCGAAGTTGTTGCAGGCAAGCACGACGCCGACGATTTTCTTGCCGATATCGTGCACATCGCCCTTGACCGTGGCCATGATCACCTTGCCCCTGCTGGGTGATCCTCCACTGGCTGCCCGTTCAGCTTCCATGAATGGCTGCAGGTGGGCGACGGCCTTTTTCATGACCCGGGCGCTTTTAACGACCTGGGGCAGGAACATTTTTCCAGCTCCGAACAGATCGCCTACGATGTTCATGCCATCCATCAACGGCCCCTCGATCACATGAAGCGGCCGGGTCGCCTGCTGCCGTGCCTGTTCCGTATCCTCGACGACAAAATCCGCGATTCCGTGTACCAGCGCGTGCCGGAGCCGTTCGTTGACCGGCAAAGCGCGCCAATCTTCTTCCGGCCGGTCGTCGGGAACGTGGTCTTTGCGGTACTGCTGGGCGATTTCCAGCAGTCGGTCGGTGGCATCGTCGCGCCGGTTCAGGATGACGTCTTCGACGCGTTCCTTCAGTTGTCCAGGGATATCGTCGTATACGACGAGTTGTCCGGCGTTGACGATGCCCATGTTCATGCCGGCGCGGATCGCATGGTAGAGAAACACCGAGTGGATGGCTTCCCGGACTGCGTTATTCCCGCGGAACGAAAAGGAAACGTTGCTGACGCCGCCGCTGATCTGGACTCCGGGGCACTTTTCCCTGATCCTGGCCACCGCTTCAATGAAGTTAACGCCATAGGCATTGTGCTCCTCGATTCCGGTGGCAACCGCAAAGATATTGGGATCAAAAATGATGTCTTGTGGAGGGAAACCAATGTCCTGCGTGAGGATGCGATAGGCCCGCACGCAGATATCGACTTTGCGTTCGATCGTGTCAGCCTGGCCCTGTTCGTCGAAGGCCATGACCACGACGGCGGCGCCATAACGGCGAACCAGGGTTGCCTGTTCACGAAAAGTGTCTTCGCCTTCCTTGAGGCTGATGGAGTTGACGATGCCTTTTCCCTGGATGTTTCTGAGACCGGTTTCGATCACGCTCCACTTGGAGGAATCGATCATGAGCGGCACCCGGGCGATATCCGGTTCACCGGCGATGAGGCGCAGGTATGTCGCCATGGCCTTTTCCGAATCCAGCAGTGCCTCATCCATGTTGACGTCAATGATCTGCGCGCCGTTCTTCACCTGTTGGCGCGCGACCTCCAGGGCGGTTTCGTAGTCGCCGTCGCCAATCAGTTTCTTGAACCTGGCGGATCCGGTGATGTTGGTGCGCTCGCCCACATTGATGAAGTTGCTGTCTGGTCGGATCTCCAAAGGCTCCAGTCCGCTCAAATGGCTGTATCGTGGGGCCGCCGCTGGTTGTCGTGGTTTGAGGCCGTCCACCGCCGCGGCGATCGCGGCTATATGATCGGGTGTCGTGCCGCAGCAACCTCCCACCATGTTCACGAGTCCATCGCGGGCGAATTCGCCGATCACCGATGCCATCTGTTCCGGGGACTCGTCATATTCGCCCATCGGGTTGGGGAGACCGGCGTTGGGGTGGCAACTGACCCAGGTGTCGCAGACCCTGGACAGGGATTCGATGTGCGGGCGCAACGCCTCCGCCCCCAAAGCGCAATTGAGCCCCGCAAGCATTGGCCGGGCATGGCTGATGGAGTACCAGAAGGCTTCCGGAGTCTGGCCGGACAGGGTGCGGCCGCTCGCATCGGTAATGGTGCCGGAAACCATGACGGGGACGCGCACACCTGTTTTCGCGAAAAGGCCTTCGACGGCGAACACGGCGGCCTTGGCGTTGAGTGTGTCAAAGACCGTTTCGATCAGCAGCAGGTCGCAGCCGCCTTCGAGGAGACCCCGCGCCGCTTCTTCGTAACTGTCCGCCAGCTGCTCAAAAGTGACGTTACGCGCGGCGGGATCACCCACGTCCGGGGAAATGGACGCGGTGCGGTTGGTCGGGCCCAGGGAGCCGCCAACGAGACAGTCGCGATCGCTCTGACTGGCGTGCGCATCCGCTGCTTGCCGGGCCAGCACGGCGCCGGCGCGGTTGATCTCGAAGGCTTGATCCTGGGTCCCGTAGTCGCGTTGCGAAATGGATGTGGCGTTGAAGGTATTGGTCAGAATGACGTCCGCCCCGGCCTCCAGGTAGGCCCGGTGGATGTCCCGGATGATGTCGGGTTGGGTGAGGCACAGGATGTCGTTGTTGCCCCTCAGGTCCTGGGCGTGGTCGGCGAAGGCCGCACCCCGAAAATCCGCCTCATCCAGCCTGCGGGCCTGGATCATGGTACCCATGGCGCCATCGAGGACCATGATCCGCTGCCTCAGGGTCTGGTGCAGGGTCCGGGCGCGATCGGTGTTGCTATAGGCCTCGACAGGCTGGGTCATGGGGCGATCCTGGTCCTGGATGGGGGCCGCCGGCCAAGCCGGGAGAAGTCACGAGGGGGCCTCCGGAAGGTCAAGAAGGCTGCCGCATCCAACAAAGTGAAATACAATTCGGGCTCTCAGCCGCCCTTCCCGGGGGCACTGATCGAGGACGCATTATGGACTTGGAACTGACGGAAGAACAAGAACTTATACGCGATACCGCACGTGAATTTGCGCGCAACGAGATCGCGCCCATCGCAGCCCGGTTTGATGAGTCGGGTGAATTCCCCCTCGACACCGTTCGCAAGATGGGTGAACTGGGGCTGATGGGGATCGAGGTCCCCGCGGAATACGGCGGGGCCGATCTGGACACCATCGGATATGTGCTGGCGATGCAGGAGATCAGCGCGGCGGACGCGGCGCACGGCACCATCATGTCCGTCAATAATTCGCTGTTCTGTTACGCCTTGATGAAGTTTGGTACCGAAGAGCAGAAGCAGAAGTTTCTCAAACCGGTCGCCAGCGGAGAAGCCATCGCTGCTTACGCGCTCACCGAACCCCAGTCCGGTTCCGATGCCGCGGCCATGCGTCTGCGTGCCGACAAGTCAGGCGATGGAAAACACTACGTCATCAACGGCAAGAAGTCCTGGATCAGTTCCGGGCCTTACGCGAAGTACATCATTCTTTTCGGTGTCACCGATCCCGATCAAGGCAGCAAGGGTATCAGTGCCTTCGTGATCGATACCGCGGAGCCCGGGTTCCGCACGGGCAAGAAAGAGCCAAAGCTCGGCATCCGGGCGTCCGCTACCTGCGAAATCGAGTTCGAAGATTACAGGTGCCCCGCGGATTGGCTGCTGGGAAAGGAAGGCGAGGGTTTCAGGATCGCCATGACCGTTCTCGACGCCGGGCGCATCGGAATCGCGTCACAGGCAATCGGGATCGCCCGCGCGGCCTATGAGGCGACCCTGGAGTACGTTCGCGAGCGTCAGGCCTTCGGACGTCCCATCGGGGAGTTCCAGATGACCCAGGCAAAGATCGCTGACATGAAAACGCGGATCGAGGCAGCCCATCTGCTGACGATGCAGGCCGCCGTGGCCAAGATGAAGGCAGCGGAGAGTGGCGGACGATACACTCTGGAAAGCAGCATGGCCAAGCTGTTTGCTTCTGAAACGGCGATGTTTGTGGCGCACCATGCTGTCCAGATACACGGGGGAATGGGATACAGCAAGGAATTGCCCATTGAACGCTATTTTCGTGATGCCAAGATCACCGAGATCTACGAGGGCACCAGTGAGATTCAACGCATGGTGATCGCGAGGGCGGAAACCGGGCTGCGTTGAGAGCATACGTGACCATCACCAGGGAAAACCATCGCGAAGAGCTGTTGAACAGCGTGCGTGCTGCGCTGAAACAGCAGCGACCGGTTGTTGCCGGCAAAAAGCTCGCTGCGACCTTTGTGGATCTGTTTTTCGCCCGGGTTGCCACCGACGAACTGGAACAACGCGATCCGGCAGACCTCGCAGCGCTGGCAGCGGCGATGCTTGATTTTGGATGGAAGCGGCAACCCGGCGTGGCCAAGGTCAGAGCATACAACCCCGCCATGGATACCCACGGGTGGGAGGCCCGCAGCACGATTGTTGAAATCGTCAACGACGACATGCCTTTCCTCGTGGATTCCGTGAGCATGGCAGTTGCCGAGCACCATTGCACCGTGCACTTGACGATTCATCCCACGCTTGATGTTGTGCGTGACGGTGACGGAAATATCACTGACATCGGTCCCCGTGGCAACGGCAGGGATGTCTTGACCGAATCCTTCGTTTACATGGAAATCGACCGCCAGAATTCACGTCATGCTCTGCGGCGGATTCGCAAGAGCGTAGAAGAGGCGCTGGCTGATGTGCGGGCTGCCGTGGATGACTGGTCCGAAATGCGGGACAAGGCCTTGGCAGTCAGCCAGGAAATTGGCGTAACCCGGGCGGACGTAGACGATGAATGGTTGAGTGAAACGCGGGATTTCGTGGATTGGATGGCCAGGGACCACTTCACCTTTCTCGGTTACAAGCAATATGACCTGCGTGATAAAGATGGCGAGTTGTGGCTGTATCCCGACGACGCCACCGGCCTGGGATTGCTGAATTCCAAACGGTCTGGTGGCAAGGAAGGCAGGAAGATATCGGGCGAAGCGCAGGAGTTGGTGGACAACCCGGAACTGATCGTTTTCACCAAGACCAACGCCCGTGCCACGGTGCATCGTACCGGCTACATGGACTATGTGGGCGTGATGCGCTTCGATGGGCACGGCCGGATAATCGGAGAGCATCGTTTCCTGGGACAGTTTACCTCCGGTGTTTACAGCCGCGCACCCAGGGATATTCCGCTGTTGCGGCTGAAGGTACGCAACGTACTGCAACGCAGTGGCCTTTCCAGGGGCGGGCACGGCGGCAAGGCGCTGATGCACATTCTGGACACGCTGCCCAGAGACGAGTTGTTCCAGGGCAGCGAGGAAGAGATTTACACCCTGGCGATGGGGATCCTCAACCTCCAGGAACGTCGGCAGACGCGCCTGTTTATCCGCAAGGGGCGTTTCGGCCGGTTTTTTTCCTGTCTCGTATACATCCCGCGAGATCGTTTCAATACAGAAGTACGCGAGAACATTCAGGGGATCCTGCGCCGGGCGCTGAAGGGCGTGCGCCTGGACTACACGGTGCAGGTGTTCGACACGCCGTTGGCCCGTGTTCACGTCTTCGTCCGAACACGTCCGGGTGAGGACGTGGTGGATTACAACGTGGTCGAGATCGAGCAACGGCTTGTTGAAGCGGTTCGTTCCTGGCAGGACCAACTGGAAGAAATTCTTGTCGGGAAAGTGGGTGAAGGGAAGGGCCTGGAACTCGCTCGGCGTTTCGGCCAGGCCTTCCCGGCGGCCTACACCGAGGATGTGGGGCCGTGGGTGGCGTCTTTTGATGTGCTGAACCTGGCGGCTGTGAAGGACGAGGACGATCTGGGCATGAGCCTGTATCGTCCACGAAAACGCCGGGGCAGTGGCATGCTCCGCTTCAAGGTATTCCGCTACCACCACACGATTCCTCTGTCCGATGCTGTGCCCATGCTGGAGAACATGGGACTGCGCATCGTCAGCGAACGGCCCTACGAACTGAATCCGGCGGACGGGCGAACCATGTGGATACAGGACTTCGACATGATCCCGGGTTCTCAAATCGAGCTGAAACTGGATCAGGTCAGGGACATCTTTCAGGAGACTTTCCTGCGGGTCTGGCGGGGCGAGGCTGAAAACGACGGATTCAATCGCCTCGTCCTGAGCGCGCGACTGGACTGGCGGCAGGTTTCACTGATCCGGGCGGTGTGCAAATACCTGTTGCAGACCGGTTTGCCGTTCAGCCAACCGTATATGGAACAAACGCTGGCGGACTACCCGGTGATTGCCCGCCTTCTTGTGGAACTGTTCGAAGCCCGGTTTGATCCGCGATTCCGGAAGCGCGACGAAGCGGCCGGGGTTCTCGAACACTGCCTGCATGAAGAACTGGAAGAAGTCCGGAGTCTGGATGCGGACCGGATCCTGCGCAGTTTTATCGGCGTGATCAAGGCAGCCCTGCGTACCAACTATTACCAGGTGACGGCAGATGGGGAACCAAAACCAGCGATCGCTTTCAAGCTGGATTCCTCGAAAGTGCCGGAGCTTCCCGAACCCCGTCCGATGTTCGAGATCTTCGTGTATGCGCCTCACATGGAAGGCGTGCACCTGCGCGGGGGAGAAGTAGCGCGTGGTGGATTGCGCTGGTCTGACCGGCGCGAGGATTTCCGGACCGAGGTGCTGGGTTTGATGAAAGCCCAGATGGTAAAGAACACGGTCATCGTCCCCGTCGGCGCCAAGGGTGGTTTTGTGCTCAAACGCGCGCCGGACACATCGGATCGCGACGCCGTGCTCGCTGAAGGCGTGCGTTGTTACCGGCATTTCGTCAGCAGCCTGCTGGATATTACCGACAATATCGTCGATGGGGACATCGTGCCGCCGCCGGATGTGGTTCGATACGACGGTGATGATCCGTATCTTGTGGTGGCAGCGGACAAAGGTACGGCCACTTTTTCGGATATCGCCAACGACGTGGCGGAAAGCTACCAGTTCTGGTTGGGCGATGCTTTCGCGTCCGGAGGCTCCGTCGGTTATGACCACAAGAAAATGGGCATCACGGCGCGCGGTGCCTGGGAATCGGTAAAACGCCATTTCCGGGAAATGGGCCGTGACATTCAGCGCGAATCTTTTGACGTGGTTGGCATCGGCGACATGTCCGGAGATGTGTTCGGGAACGGCATGCTTCTGTCGGACCATATTCGACTCAAGGCCGCTTTCAACCATTTGCACATATTCATTGACCCGGATCCTGATCCCGCGGCGAGTTATGCGGAACGGGATCGGTTATTCGAACTGCCGCGTTCAGGCTGGGCTGACTATGACGCCAAACTCATCTCAAAGGGAGGTGGCGTGTGGTCGCGCCAGGAAAAGAGCATCCCCTTGTCGCCCGAGCTGCGCGACTGGTTGGGGGTGGCAGAGGAACGACTGGCGCCCAATGAACTGATCCGTGCGTTGTTGAAGGCGCCGGCGGACCTGCTCTGGAACGGGGGCATAGGGACTTATGTAAAAGCGCGCTCCGAAAGCCAAAGCGACGCCGGCGATCGCAGCAACGATGGGGTCCGGGTAAACGGCCGCGATCTGCGCTGCCTGGTGGTGGGCGAGGGCGGCAACCTCGGATTCACCCAGCGCGGGCGCATTGAATACGCGCTGAACGGCGGTCGCCTGAATACGGACTTCATAGATAATTCCGCGGGTGTGAATTGCTCGGACCATGAAGTCAACATCAAGATTTTGCTCAACGACGCGGTTCGGGCCGGAAGATTGATGCAGAAATCGCGCCCCAGGTTGATGGCGAGCATGACGGATGAAGTTGCCGGACTGGTGCTGCGCAGCAATTATCTTCAGACCCAGGCCATCAGCATGATGGAAGCTCAGGCGACGGCACGTCTCGGGGAGCATGGCGATTTCATAACACTGCTGGAACACCGGAACGTCCTGAT